>JAURHZ010000274.1 GCA_030833025.1 Armatimonadota bacterium | reverse complement strand
CCGGCGCCGTGATCATCCGGGCATGGTACGACAGGGATTTGGGTTCAGCTTCAACCTAGAGCCTAAGTTTCCAACAAATCGGTCACTGATCCGTATCCACCCGGATGGCAACAATCCTGGAACGGAGGGTTGTATCGGGGTAATGGGGACGCGCAGTGAGCTGGAAAAGATGTACCGCTTGCTATCCGAGTTGGTGCGAAAGGAGGACCTTGACCTCATCGTCAAATAGGTTACTCCCCCACTGTGGCGTGGCATAAGCGATGCAGTGGGGGGTTCATTTGTCTCCAAAGGAGAAGACGTAGTGCAATCAAAAATCAAGTTACCGACGATGACGTTAAGCGTCGGTGCATCTCAGGTCATTGTTCGCCTTGTGCCAACAACAGTTGTTCCGAGCCAAGTCAGGTATGTAAACGACAAGTACTTCGTGGGTGATGTTCGCCTCTATGGAACAGACGAAGTGCCTCGTAAACCAGTTACTGGATTTAGGGTACAAGTCCAGTGGGGTAAGGGTGCCCCATGGTTTGGGAAGAAAGCTCCAGTATTTATTTCGGCAACCCCTGCATTTGCTCAGCATTCAAAGAGTGATGAACGGGCTGCCGTATTGATTACCCAGGGGGATAGTGGGCCAGATTTGTTGATCGCGGTTGGTGGTGGAGATGCAGCAGGCAGCTTCACCTGGTGGGGAGTTTACTCCCGCTTCGGGCTGGGGTCATCGTTTTCCGAGGGGCCAATCTAGTTAAGGCTTAGGCTGCCGGCAACCCTCAACAGTGCCGGCAGCCTGCTTGCATCCGACATGCAGTGTGCGTAACGATAGACATCACGACACAGTTCGTTGACATCGCTGAGGAGATACGGAAATGCCGCTAATTGATATGCCACTGGATGCGCTCAAATCTTATATGGGTACAAATCCACGTCCAGATGACTTTGATGCATATTGGGATGCTGGCCTTGCGGCACTGGACCGGACGGACCCGGATATCACACTTGCGCCGGCCAATGTCTTGTCAAAATCCGCGGATTGCTTCCACCTAACATTCACTGGAGTCGGCGGTGCGCGTGTATACGCGAAGTACTTACGACCTATTGGGATTACCGCACCTGGTCCAGCAATCCTGATGTTCCACGGCTATACGGCAAGCTCCGGCGACTGGTCAGACAAGCTGGCATATGTGTCGCAAGGGTTTTCCGTGCTGGCGATGGACTGTCGTGGGCAGGGTGGCCAGTCGACAGACCCGGGTGGAGTCACGGGGAATACGCTGAGCGGACACATCATTAGAGGGCTTGCGGATGCTCCAGAGCGTCTTTACTACAGAAATGTGTATCTTGACACGGTGCAGCTCGCGCGAATTGCAGGGCAGCTTCCAAATGTCGATGCATCCCGTATCGGGGCGCTGGGCGGATCACAGGGTGGCGCATTGACGCTTGCATGCGCAGCCTTGCATCCAAAGATTCGGAAGGCCGCACCGACATACCCATTCCTTTGCGACTTTCAACGCGTATGGGAAATGGACCTTGCAAAGGGTGCGTATGAAGAGCTTGCTACTTTCTTCAGACGCTTCGACCCACGGCATGAACGCATCAACCAGTGGTTTGAACGTCTTGGTTATATTGATATTCAGCACCTTGCACCGAGGGTAGAAGCGGACATCCTGATGCCAATAGGCCTGATGGATGCGATTTGCCCCCCGAGCACACAAATGGCTGCCTATAACAAAATCACATCCAAGAAAGAGCTGTTGATTTACCCAGATTTTGGACACGAACATTTGCCTCAGGCGAATGACATCGTATTCAATTTTATGTCAGACCTGTAGTGACAGTTTGTTCATAAACAAACAGAAAGAGCCTACCGATTTCATCGATAGGCTCACTTACATAATTCAGCATTGACGCACTCGGGTCGATTACTACTAGGCTTAGCCCTAGGCAATAATCCCCTGATGCACAACACCGTGGACATCTGTGAGGCGGTAGTTACGCCCGCCGTAGAAGTATGTCAGCTTCGTATGATCCATTCCCATTAAATGTAGCATCGTGGCATGAAGGTCATGCAAGTGCATTTTGTCCTTGACGGCGTAGAAACCATAATCATCCGTCTCGCCGTAACGGAAACCAGCCTTCACACCACCACCCGCAAGAATCGTCGTAAAGCCATGCGGATTATGGTCGCGGCCGTCATCCCCCTGAGCCACCGGAGTACGCCCAAACTCACCGCTGATCACAACCAATGTATCCTTGAGCATCCCGCGGCTCTTCAGATCACGGATGAGCCCCGCTATCGGCTTGTCCACCTCCGCCGCATTACTCGTGTGATCCTTACGCAGGTCGCCGTGCTGGTCCCACTTATAGGAATGCGTCACTTGAACAAAGCGCACGCCCTTCTCCGAAAACCTCCGGGCAAGCAAACACTGATGCCCAAAGTTACGTGTCTTCGGGTCATCCAAGCCATACAGTTTTTTAGTAGCCTCGGACTCACCTTTGATTTCCTGAAGCTCAGGCGCCGCCAGCTGCATCCGGAATGCCAGCTCAAAGGAATTCAACCGGCCTTCAAGTCCCGGATCAGGCCCTGTATGGCTAAGCTGACGCTTCCCTAAATTGCCAACCATCTGCAGCTCAAGCTCCTGAGCCGACAATGGCGTTTCCGCATTCTGGATGAACGGAATCTTTGCCTGGTCACTTGAAATGCTGGCATTTCCAATCGGCGTCCCCTGCGTCCAAGCAGGCAAAAACGCCGAACTCCAGTTGTTGACACCACCATGCGTAAGCGTTGGACAAACCGTCAAAAAACCCGGGAGGTTCTGATTTTCGGTCCCAAGGCCATATGTCACCCATGAACCCATCGATGGACGAACAAAAGTATCACTCCCGGTGTGGAGCTCCAGCAATGCCCCACCATGACGGCTGTTCGAACCGTGCATCGAGTGGACAAAACACAAATCGTCCACGCACTTGCCGACCTCAGGGAAGAGGTCACTTACCTCGATCCCACTCTTACCATAGCGCTTAAATTCCCAAGGGCTTTTGAGCAGATTTCCCGTAGCGCTTGAAACAATGCGCGGCATCGTGCCAGGAAATGGCTTGCCATGGTCCCGTGCCAGCAATGGCTTTGGATCAAAGGTATCCACCTGGCTTGGACCACCATGCAAAAACACAAATATGACACGCTTTGCTTTCGCAGGGAACATCGGCTGCTTTGGAGCTAATGGATTCCGGGAATCCGCATGGGCTCCATCCTGAAGTAAGCCAGCCATCGCAAGGTTGCCAAACCCGATTGCACTTGTCGTGAGCAGCTGACGCCGCCCCATCAGTGTGGATGTCAACATTTCGTCCCCTCCAAATGCACTTTCATCAGCGTAACCCTAATCAACATAAATGAACTCATTCGCTGCAATCAAGGCCTTACAGAGACTCTGCCAAGCACTCAGCTTTGGATTCGCATCCTTGGCATAAATCCCCTCAAACTGCTCTAGGTACGCCTCTGCAAGCACGACCTCGGCATC
>JAURHZ010000273.1 GCA_030833025.1 Armatimonadota bacterium | reverse complement strand
TGATGCAAGCGGAAAGCTCGACACAAAGCGCTCTAAGATTTTTGCACCGAGCTGGGGAGAATTTGGGCTGGTTGTAAACGACACGACGTGGAAGGGCGGCATTGTGCTACCGGGCGAACGCGCAGCGGTGATTGAAGAGGCGACGAATGCTCTGCTAGCCGCGCGCGATCCACAGCTGGGTACACAGATTATCCGTGCGGTGTTTGACTCCGCTGAAATCCGACATTTGGGGCTTGGTGGCGTGAACGGTCAGGATGTCTATTTGGACTTTGCGAAGGGTTATGCACCGAGTAGCTCGATGTCGAAGGTGGTGGCAGGTGCGATCACAGACCTCGGTGGAAGTGGCGTCCATGGTTTTCTCCCCTTGCGAGACAAAATGCAGGCCATCTGCTACATCGGCGGTAAAGGAGTTCAAAAACATAGCGAGCTTCGGGGTGTCCGGCAGATTGACATCCACCCAACGGTGTGCGAGCTCCTCGGAATCAGCCCATCACCACTCACGATTGGACGGTCATTGCTGCACTAGTCTTCCGGGCAGCAATATAGTTTCGCATTGCAACCAATTCAGGTAACGGGAGATGTTTGAACGGCAGTGAGAACAGTCCATAATGGATGCATACCGGTCTGGTGTTGTCTCAATGGCGAGCTCACCCGACAGGTTTTTTTCGTTTTCCACTGGGCCGTGTTTACGTGTCACACCAAGTCATCGTGAAATGATTAGAGGGTATGGAAAACACAGAGATTACACCAAATCCTCAATCGCTTCTGGACAGTGCACGAAGCATCGCAGCAAATCTAGCAGAATCAACAAAGTCTGAGCTTGTATCAAGCTTTGTAGGCAGTGCAGTCATGGACAATGACTTTATTCATTTGTCCATTGATGGTAACAATCCATTTCAGCTGCCACTCCTCGATGCAATTCAAAAGCGTTGGGGAGACAGTGGGTTCTCAGACACCTACATCATTGATTCGCGCTTCTGTGACACGTTGTCACTGTATGAAATCAGTGGTGAACCGACACGTGTAATAAGCTGGAGTACGACTGCCGTTGATGGTCACAACATAACCGTAGGACGTTTCTCACATTATCTCGAAGAATACTATGTCCGAATAGAGGAAGATGAATATCTTGAGTTTGCTGACCTCCGGACCGCTCTTGGTCGCTACATCGATACACACCCCATTATTGAAGATGATGATCGTGACCCAACGGGCTGGGAAACATTGATTGCATTTCTACACCAAGTCAGTTTCCAGCTCGATACGTTGTCGGAATACTGCTATGACGACAAGGTCAGTTACCGGGAACTTGAAGATTGGGAACGTGATGACTACGATCCTTGGGCCGATCCAAGTATTGTCGGTTGGGGTGAGGATGTCGAATGGCAATTCGATGGCGATCTGGAGTTGATTGATGAACTCACCGATGGCTTAGCACTGATTGACCCTCAGAGTACAGCTGGCAATATCAAAAGGGTGAGCTTGTCAGCGGGTATGTCTTTTGCTGATGCTCTTGAAGAACTTGGCGGAAGAGCCGATTCCGTAGGCAGTGTTGACCGGATGTTCAACTGCGGCATCATCATGAAATACACGTACGATGGCTATCTTGGAAAACCGCTAGAACAAGTAACGCCCGCTGAAGATGACCTTCGAAGCATCCTCATCAACTATGTCTCAAGATGGCAGACGACATTTATAAGTCAGCGGCAAGAATCATGGTTTTATCTAGGCGATGCCTTCAAATGCCTCTATGGTCAAGCGAACTTGTGCAAAGCATACACACTGCGTCAGGAACGCTTGTACATTGAGGAAACACCTCTCGCTGAGAGAACGCAAGAACAATCGGCTGAACTTGATGCTATCTCGGACAAGATTCGTGAGCATGAAACATCGGCTGAAGGCTACATTTCATCTATCGTGCCCACAGCTACCGAATAAGGTCTGACATCCACAATCGCGCTGCGGTTAATTGGACCGAAGATGTGTGGGAACAGGCCATCGGAGTCGGTGGCAGGTTCCCACTTGAGTTCCTCCGTCAGCGTTTCTGGGTTGAGCTCAACCACAAGAAGGTTGCTGTTATCGCCAGGGAAGTAGCGCTCAATGACTCCCGGAAGCTGATCGGCTGTGCAGCAATGAATAAAACCCGATGCGAGGTTAGCATCATCGAGGATGAACTCCGAGTCGCTCTGGGCATCAAAGCCCTGGCGCGAAATGAGATGGAAGATGGCCATAAGTTAGCTCCCCTTGACCTTGGGTTTGAAATCCATGCTCTTGAAGAGGAATGCATAAACATCTGCGTTTTCTTCGATGGCTTTGCTTAGGTTACTTGAGCCGTGGCCAGACTTAGTCTCGATACGAATCAACAATGGGTTCTTGTGGCTAGCCTTCTCCTGCAGCGTGGCTGCATATTTGAAGGAGTGTGCTGGCACCACCCGGTCATCATGATCGGCAGTCGTCACCATCGTGGCCGGATAGACCTGGCCTTTACGAATCGTATGTAGCGGAGAATACTTCAGGAGGTTCTGAACATCCTTCTTAGACATCTCGCTGGAGCCATACTCGGCTGTCCAGTACTTCCCTGCCGTAAAGAGTTGATAGCGTAGCATGTCCATCACGCCAACCTGCGGGATGGCAGCGGCGAACAAGTCTGGACGCTGGTTGATGACAGCGCCGACGAGGAGTCCGCCGTTTGAGCCACCTTGCAGCGCGAGGCGCCCCGGGCGAGTTAGCTTGTTGTCGATAAGCCACTCCGCCGCAGCGATACAGTCATCAAAGACATTTTGTTTCTTCAACCGCATCCCGGCTTCGTGCCAGCGCTCACCGTACTCCGAACCACCACGGAGGTTGACGACGACATAAATGCCGCCCTGCTCAAGCCACGCGAGGTTCATGGTCGAAAAGCCTGGGGTCAAGGGGATATTGAAGCCGCCGTAGCCATACACCAGTGTCGGATTATTGCTATCGCGTTTAATGCCACGCTTGGCAACAACAAACATCGGGACCTTTGTGCCATCCTTGGACTTGAAGAAAACCTGGTCCACCGCATAGTCGGATGGCTTGAAGTCCTTGATAACGGGGGCTTTGAAAACCGTTGATTTCCCCGTTTTCAGGTCAAAGTGCAGCTGGGTGCTTGGGTAGTTGTAAGACGTAAAGCTGTAATAAATATGGGTGTCATCCGCATCCCCGGATGTAAACCCAGCGCTTCCGATTCCCGGCAGCTTGATATCCCTGATTTTGCGTCCCGATTTATCAAATTGCACTACGTTAGATGTGACATCTTTGATGTACGAGACGATGAGATTTCCACCGGCAGTGACAACGCCTTCGATGTTTTCTGAACGCTCGGCGATTAGGACTTTGGCATTTTTGATGGCCGCAACATTTGCCGGATCGACGCGTAGGATGCGTTGGTTGGGAGCCTTATGGTTGGTCAGGATAATCAAGAAGTGTTGATCGGTGTCGATCACGGTGTAGGAGTCTTCTGTGATCTCAGCAACGATTGGGATA
>JAURHZ010000272.1 GCA_030833025.1 Armatimonadota bacterium | reverse complement strand
GTGTAAAGACTTTACTATCTCCGATGTTGCCGGGGATGATGGCTGCGCCCGATTTCCCACCCCGTTTACGCCCAGCTACTGTGGCTAAGTCAAGACTACCGGATGGTGCCTTCTCCGTATGGCAGCGCACGCAGCGCTGTTCCAAAATTCTCTTCGCATCTGCATCTATGGTGGCATCTTTTGATGATGCACCAGCAGCGATTACTGTAGTGGTTAGGAGAGAGAATAAAACCGTGATGGCGTGTACTCGCATATCCATCATTGTTCACTGGAATGCCGATGAATTCCTATAGTTACGCCATGAAAAACAAGTTGCTGCTGGTTACCAAATTATTAGATTAATGCGATTATCGTCACATGTCTTCAAGCTGTGTCGGGGGCACTAGAATACGTGCACGGCAGAACGTCTTGATGACAAGTGTTGTATGCGCTCCTTTTTTTGGCCCAGATCTCTTGTTACGCCCGTATGCAGGACAGATTCCGATGTGGTCTATCCAAGTCAAATCGTAATGGTCACCGAATGGATAAACAACCATTGCTTCTCTGGTCATACGCCTAGCGGGATGCGGAGGACTGTTGTCGTATCGCCGGATGCACCTCGATAGCTTCGCTACACAGGCGCGCGGGTTGCTGTGTTTGCCGATATCCACACAGAGATTGTCAAAGCGAGCGTGTTTGTGAAGAAGTCGAATCCTAGAACAAATGCACGGAATCCGACAATTACAACGGGTGGACTTGCTGGCATCGGTATCCCTTAGTCTTGGTAAGGGGTGAGGAACGACTTACGGAGAAGGCCCGGAGTGGTCCGTTGACGCTTGCTGCCATGCAATCAAAGAAAGTGGACGGTACAGGATTCGAACCTGTGACCCCCGCCGTGTGAAGGCGATGCTCTACCACTGAGCCAACCGTCCAGAGCCCCTAAGTTATCACAGGTAAACCCGGTAAACAAATCCCAAAACATCACCCTGGCACCTAACCAGACAGATGCAATTCATGCAGGTAGACTAGCATCATGGCTACAGTATTTGACCTCCGGCCGCAGATGCGCCGTGACAACGTCGTCCTCTATCATGACATCGTTTGCCCATGGTGCTATGTAGGTTTGTTTCAGGCATCGCGCCTTGAAGAACAGTTTGGCATTGAAATCACGTGGCTGGGTGCAGAACTGTTCCCACCAGACCTCGATGGTCCTCCATCAAATCCGGGACCGCGCCCGGCCATTGTCCGAGATCCTGCTAAACCAAACCGCTTCGATGACTTTGCCGCGGCGGAAGGCGTATCTGTGTCCGATGTAAGACCAGGCTTCGTTCGCTCACACCGGGCTCTTCTGGCGCTTGAGTTTGCGAAGACCATCGGGCATGCTGAATTCAACCTTCTGAATACGGCCATTTATAAAGCCTATTGGGAAACATATGCAGACATTGAAAACATTGATGTCCTTCGCGATATCGCGAGCGGTGTTGGTATCGATGCAGATGCAATGGCCGCAGCTGTTGCGAACGAGGCATTCGCCGACCAGATTTTGCCATTTGATGATGGTGCTTACGGGGCTGGTGTTCGCAACGTGCCAACGTTTATCTTTGGTGCCAATGAAGTCTTTGCCGAAGCGAACTACGATGACCTAGCTCGTGCTATGGAGCGCTTCCTTTTACGTGTTCGCCGACTGCCAGAAGGTACGCTGTAATGCATTTCGCGAGGGCACTTGAGACCGGGAATGTATTGTGGCAGCAACCCGATGGTCGCTTCTGTGACTTGACCATCGCACTCGGGACATTGGCACCAAAGACCGTCTACGATGCTGTTTGTGATGAGGATCTGCATGCGACTTTGGCGTGGCTTCCACTACGGGAAGACTTTTGCCTGCCCGCATCGACTGCCCTCGCTTGTCCATTACCAACACCCAATCGCATCCTAGCCATCGGGCGTAACTACGCTGATCATGCGAAAGAGCTTGGAAATGCGATCCCAGATGAGCCCGTTGTCTTCCAAAAGGCAAACAGCAGTATCATCGGACCTAACGCGAACATCGTTCTACAAAGTGAGATCGGTCAAGTTGACCATGAAGGTGAACTTTTAGTCGTAATCGGCAATGGTGGACGAGATATCCCACGCTCTAGCGCGCAGGATCATGTGGTTGGTTATTCCATCATCAACGATGTCACTGCCCGGGCGAAGTCAAAAGCGCTGCAAGCAAAGGGATACCCATGGTTTCTGGCAAAGTGCCGAGATACATTTGGTCCCATTGGGCCAGTCGTTGTTACCGCTTCCAGCTTGAATGATCAGTTTCCCCTGAGCATAGATGTCACTGTCAACGGTGAACTGCGCCAACACGGGACGACAGACCAAATGATTCATGATGTGGCTGCACTGATTCATTTTCTAAGCACCGTAACTGAGCTGATGCCGGGTGATTGCATCGCTACCGGAACGCCAAGTGGCGTTGGGCCACTACTTGCCGGCGACACCGTAGCCGTCACCATTTCTGGAATCGGAACACTCACCAATCCTGTCAATTGAAAACAAAATCCTGGAGCTTCAACATGTCCAATGAAAACCAACTCCCGCACTGGGACCTGACACCTTACTTTCCTAGCCTTACATCCGATGCATTCAAGGATGCGTACCAGCAAGTCCTCACCCAAATCGGTGAGCTCTCGGAACGCTTCGATCGGTATGCGATTGGTGCAACCTCTGATGTATCCGTAACCGATGAAACGGTACGAATCTATGAGGAAATCGCAAACGCATTTGACCGACTAGAGCTCGTCAATAACCTCGTCACAGCATACGTTTATGCTCATATCTCGACGGACACAACGAATGAGCTTGCACAGGGTATTGCCAGTGAATTACGTGGACAATCGGTCGCATTGCAGACCTTGGCCGTTCGCTGGGTTGCCTGGCTTGGTTCAATCGACACAGAAACCCTAAAGGCGAAGAGTGAACTTGCTACGCATTACGCCTACCCACTCGAGCAGGCAAAGGTGGGTGCGCAGCATCAAATGTCTAGCGCGGAGGAAGAGCTAGCTGCACAGCTATCGCTGTCCGGTACGGCCGCCTGGGGACGCCTCCACAGCGACATGACGAGCCAACTTACGGTTTTGGTAGGTGATGAGAAAAAGCCGATGGCCATGGTGCGTGTTCTGTCATCGGATGCCGATGCAAAGGTTCGCCGGGATGCCTACGATGCTGAACTGGCGACGTGGCCGACGGTTGCGCTTCCTCTTGCTGCTGCAATGAATGGAATTAAGCACGAGACCAACACGCTCGCGGCGCGTCGTGGTTGGGCGGACCCCCTCGATGAAGCTGTTTGGTACAACGGTATCGACCGCGCTACGCTCACTGCCATGCTCGATGCGGCACATGCAGCCTTTCCTGACTTCCGAAGATACATGAAAGCAAAAGCCAAGCTGCTAGGGTACGAGGGTGGATTGCACTGGTTTGACATGTTTGCACCGGTGGGGGCGGAATCTAGCAAGTGGTCCTGGAGCGTGGCGAAAGACTTTGTGTCCAAACACTTTGATTCGTTCT
>JAURHZ010000271.1 GCA_030833025.1 Armatimonadota bacterium | reverse complement strand
GACGAGTTGGATGTTCATACGGAAGGTTCCGTGTGTCATCGAAGAGGATCGGTCGCCACATATTGCCGATGAAAATGCCATCGTTGTTGACATCCGTTGCAAATGTCAGCGCGCGTTCTACGCCGCTCTCGATCGGTCCGATGGCAGTAGCCGGGTCGTTCGATGGAGGCTCAAATCGGGCACGTAATGCATCCGGGATTGGTGGAACGCCATAGGTTTCCCTTGCTCCGAATGTCGCGGTTATCTCAGTGTCATGCTTAGTCATGGTGAGGTTCCAAGGTGGTTAGTAGCCAGTGGCTTTCCGCCGGCTCCACACTTGAATCACTTCATGGGCTACCTCTGTGACTTAAAAATCGCAATCATCACCGCCGGCGGAAGCTAGCCATGCGGAGCTTTGCAAGGTTGACACAATACGCGCTGTAGCGGAGGTGCTGGATCCGCGTCCAACCATCTGGTGTTGGAGACTTTGAAAAGTTCAACGAAAAGTCATCGTAGGCTGGGATATCCCAGCAATACTGCTCCGCTTCCAGATCCTCGCTGGATTCGTCTGCAACGTCATCATCGGGGTAGTCATCAACCCGCCCCGATGTTAGATTTTGCTTTTCCACATAGCTGGGAAGCCGCCAATAAAACAGTGGTTCGGATTCTGCCTTAGACACTGTGACAGGACTGTTCGCCCGTTCTAGGATGGTTTGCGGGACAACGAGGGGACAACCGGGTTGACCGCTGGCCGCGGCACGTTCCCGCTGCTTTGCCAGAGTGGTACGTTTACGAATCAGCCATCGTAATTCTGTGTCAGGGATGGCGGACGGGTGTGCGCCCAGCGTTTCCACAAGAGATACGTAGCGCTTCATATCTGGCTCAATCGTAAATGCATTACAGCCAAACAAAACCGTAATCGGGGCGTAGGCTCCTTGAAACGCCGCAATGGTGACATCGAGACGGTGATGAGTCTCTTGCCGTAGCCGATGGATGGCAAATTCCCAAGCAAATAGGCGTCTGAATTCTCTTGGACTCCACGCCATCGGGAGGTATTCCGAAGCAATATCCAGCTCTGGAACATCAAACAAATCGGTATTCCATTCATCCCGGAATGGGTGCTCATACGGAAGATGTCTGCGATCACACAGTGGCTCAGGAGCCCAGAGATTGGCAACATAGACGCCTTCCGGCATCGTTTCAAATGGTGAACACAGCTTCATCAATCGGCCAGTGCGCACCAAAGATTTTGCAGCCTTACACTCTGCTGGCGTTGGGAAGTCGCTTACAGTAATGATCGCCTTTGGGATGGAAACCACCGGCTGCGTGGCTCGCGGATGGCGTTGTGTCGTAAAGTCCATTTTAAGAGTCTCATCAATGCAACGCTGCACAATGTGACAGGAAATATTTGGTCAAATGACAAATTCACTCCCCACGTGCCGAATTGTAAGTAAAACGGGCACCAGTATTCTCGTCACACCAGGCGGTCAGATTTCTGTGCTGCACGAAGGCAAGCCGCTTGGCGCCGCAGCCGTTGTGGTGGAAGTCGACATCTGGCTATCCGGGATCAAAACCCGCTACGCCCTTGCGTACACCCGAGCGAAGCAGGTCAGCGCAACACGCATCGATGCAAACACAACCCTCACCATTGCCGGAGAGCGTTGGCTGACCGTCTCGGATTCTTGGCAAGCGACATCGGGCGGGATTTCCATTAACCGCACCATCGATGTACACACGCAACAGGGGCCTGATAAGGGATTCGCACACCGGTTTGTCCTCCCAGTGGATGCTTGTTCGAATCGCCCACAGGCACAGCTCTTCATCCCGGCCATCGCCTATGGCAGCAAGCAAACGGTTCCAAAAACGGCCCTTGCTTCGGAACCGACCGATAGCATCACCCTCATCCGAGCGGACCGCCTCCCGTACCCCGTCGTTGCCATCTATAACCCGGCATCCAAGGTTTATGTAGCGCTAATCCACGACCCGGATGGTTGTGGAAGCGTTCCGGATGAGGACCATCCGGAGCTGCAAATCGATGCCCGCTTCCAGACGCCGTGTATTGGTGTCGAGGCTCAGCCAGCTGGTCGGTTGGTTTACGCGATGCCCGGCACAGAAGGCTCCCGCACCTATGTGCACGGTCCAAGCGCTGAGAACAATCGCTTTGTCTATCGCGCGCAGCCGCTGATTGCTGGCACACGGTCAACGCACAAGCTACGGATTGTGACAGGGAGTGCATCTCAGTTCTCCGATGTGGCAGCAAAGGTTCTGCGCACCGCCATCGAAAACCGTCTCACGTGTCCCATACGGCCAAGCATTGCGCTGGTTGAGCAGCAGCAACTTGATGTCCTTAGCCGCTATCTGGCCCCTGTTAATGGTGTGCCGACATTGCCATTTAGCGTCCGGATCCCGGATGGCTTTGCGATCGACACCAGCTGTCAATTTGGCTTTATCGGCCAAGCGACCCAGGCGGCAGCGCTGCTTCTTTCACGGCAAAACAAGGTGCCGCAGCTTGCGTCTCAGAACGCAATGCAGCTCATTGAATTCTTTATTGGAAGCTGCCTCTCGCCGCAAGGCATCCCGCGAACTTGGTTTGATATCACCGGTCCCGGCGTGGTCCGGTGGCGTTCCTATGAGAGCTACCTTAGAGTCATCGCGGATGGCCTCAGTGGCATCCTGCAAGCCGATGCCGCCACACGGAAAAGCGGTGTCACGCATGTCGGCTGGCGGACGTTTGTACTAAATGTCGTGGACAAGCTGCTTACGTATCAAATGCCCAATGGGGGCTTCCCCCGCGCATGGAACCATGATGGCAGCATCTTCAATGCATCCACGACGAACACAAGCCATATCATCCCGTTGCTTGTGGATGTGTTTGTTCTCACAAGAAATCGCAAATACCGGGATGCTGCCCTTCGCGCTGGTCAGCACTTTTTGGAAACGCAGGTGAGTCCGTACAACTTTGTTGGAGGGACGCCGGACAACCCGGATGTCGTCGACAAAGAGGCGGGTGTCAAAGCGCTCTCCGCGCTGCTAGCGTTGTACGACCTCACGGGGGAGAAGGCATACGTTCGTCATGCAGTGACCGCAGCTGGGTTTGTCTGCTCGTGGACGTATTACCATGACATCGCGATACCAGATGGTTCCCATGACCAAGCATTTCCCAAAGGCCGTGGCACACGTGGCAGCGGGATTATCGCCACCGGACACAGCGGAGCGGACACATTTTCAAGCATCGTTTGGTTTGATCTGTTGCGCCTGTTCGTGCTTACCGGGGATGCTTACTGGCAGCGACAAGCGACATTTCATGCGTATGCAAGTAAGCAGCTGCTCGATCATGATGGCAGCCTTGGGTACGCAATGCCGGGTCTGCAAAATGAGGCATTTTCGGTTGCACCGCTGCGCGGGCGTGGTGTCCCCCTCTGGCTACCATTCCTTGCGACCACGCATTTGGAGCCGATTATGCGTGCTACTGATGTCTATGGCATTGGAGCTCCCGAACTGATTGGATCACGCTCCGTTTTGCTGGAACGGGATCAGCGCTACAGCCGGACGCGCGGGCTTA
>JAURHZ010000270.1 GCA_030833025.1 Armatimonadota bacterium | reverse complement strand
ATGATTACGCCGAGTGATGTCGAAGAAACCATCATCCGGCGTGAGGAAGTACAGCAGCTGCTGTCTACACTAAACGATCGTGAACGGGAAATCATCGCGATGCGGTATGGTCTGACCGGCGATGCTCCACAAACCCTCGAAGAACTCGGTGCACACTTCCAGATAACACGGGAGCGTGTACGGCAGATTGAACTTCGAGCGCTGAAAAAGTTGCGTAAGCTCGGGACCGACATTCTCAACTAACGAACACTGCTAGCCCTCCAAGACTCGGAGGGCTAATCAGTTTAAGCTGTAGAACGCCAAGCTTGGATTAGAAGCGCACGCCACCCGTAAAGTCAATCTGTAGTTGCTTTGCAGTCGTCGAGTAGTACGCACCAATCGCACGTCCATCCACAAGCTTAACCACGCCAAATTCGGTATCCCTAAAACGGGTCAACCCGAGCTGAGAATCCATCCGGTTTACGCGAAGTTCCCAATCCTTCCGTAGCGGCATCGAAATCGATGCACTTGTACTCGATTGATTTATATCCAAACCTTGTGTCGAGTTAACGAACACACTACCACCGCTCGGCGTGGTCCAATCGTAGGCAAAGCTCAGGCGATGTTTTGGTGTTGACACCGTTGTCAGCGTCACAAGTTGAGGTTGCTGTAAGTAGTCATAGGTCCACTGAAAGTTGCTAGATGGGGTGAGTGCAGTACGGAATGTTGATGAGCTCTGCGCGGCGAGTCCACCACCGGTCAAACCAACAACATCAACGTAGTTGAGCGACACCACCTGACTATAAAGCCATTTCGGCGTGACCTTTTGAGGGGCCCTTATCAAACGTGTCCCATATGAATCCGCCATTGACCTTGTAGTCGCAGCAGCAGCCACAGTTCGTTGTGTTGTATTGACAGCAGAAACGGTTGCCATCCACCCTGGGAGTCCAAGCTGAAACGGATTACTTTCAATGGATAACTGCTGACGATAATCCGTAAAACCCTGGTCTATTTGCACATTGGATGACCCAACAAATCGACTGGCAGTCTGAAACATCCCGACACGTGCAAATGGCAGCTGATATCCACCTTGTAGCGACCCGTAAATGTCTTTTCCATTAGGAACATCAACAAAAACCGACGCATCTGCCCGCGACCCAAACCGGCTTGTGTGCTGAAGACGGCTCCCACGGCGACCATCCTGGACATTCAAGACCTGAAAGGTCCCATTCCCAAGCCGTGAGCGATATTGCTGCTCAATATCAACGCCCCATCCGGTACGCCGGGCAACCGCACTGCTTCCAAACTGGGCACCACGACGTAGGTGAACGACGCCGGTACCGGAACGAGTGGCCTGATATGTGTAGGGAACATCAACTGTCAATCCCGTCGATGCAAACCCTAGGAGCTGATCTCTAAAAAGAGTACGCTGATAAACCGACATCCGGTGCAGAGGCAACACAGCCAACGTCTGGCCATCAACCAAAAGCCTCGCATGTCGAAACAGAAGGTTGTAGTCCCCTCCGAGCTCTAGCGAAACCTCATGAGAGACCACACTGACATCGGCAGTGCTTTGGTCTACGATCTTGAATGTATCCGACGCAAGTGATTGCCCAATCGGCTTAGCGAGAAGCGAAATTGGGTCTAGGGACACAACCGCCCCAGACTCAAGTTCGGCAACCAGGACGCGGCGCATCGGATTCCACTGAACCCTTGTAGCAGTCGTCTCTGCCTTACCTGAAGTTATACGAACGCTACCGGCTGCAACAACGATTCCACTAACGACGTCAACTTGTAACGCATTCCCTCGGATGGTTATCGCGCCATTTGACGCCATCACAAGACCGTTCTCTGAGTAACCACCCAGCAGACGGCGACCAGACGTTCCAGCATTTACCGCATATACAAGGTCATCATCTGAGCGGACTGTCAACCACGTCGAAACAACTTGCAGCTTGAAGGTAGCATCATCAACAAAGTCAACATTCACCGATGCCGGCACTGCATTGCTTCCACCAACAACCGATGCTGTTACTCGCACTTGGCCGACACTGTTCGGAGCGATCAACGAAACACGAGCGATTCCTCCCCGTGTGGTTACCTCGTCCTGATCGAACCGTCCACCAGAGGCTGCAAAACGAATAATGGTGCCGTCCGTTGCTGGTTGACCACCAACAAAGACTCGAGCGGAGAGGACAACATTACTACGACCATCTGCACGTGCCACACTACGATCAGCAGTTAAGTCGAGAACGGAACGTTGAGCGAGGCCAGGTGTCGAAAGACCAACCAGTATTGACGGAAGTGCTAAAAATCGGGAGGAGACCATTAGGTGCATCATAGGTTAACAACCCAACGAGTCGCATCCAAAAAGGTCAATCGCAAAACAGATATCGCATATGATTACGACTTTAATCAAACACGCAAGAACGATCTCGTAGTAACGAAACCACATGTCAAGGTCGCGTCGTCGGTAGGGGAGCCCAAATCCTACGCAGAACAAGGGGTCCACTTAAATGAAAAAACCCCGCAGGCCATATACATACCTGCGGGGCATACGCGTGTCGCTAGCGAGTGCCTTGGTAAAGTCCAAACAACGCAAGAATAAACGCAGGTTTGATCCAGCTATTGCCCTTTTTTTTACCAGCCTTAGCCGGCTTTGCCGTCTCGACAATCGTCGAGGCAGGATAAAGTCCACCGATGGACTGTTCTGCTCCAACGGTCATTGCTCGGGAGACCGCTTCAGATTCTTGCAGCTTGGTAGCCGTGTTTGCAGCAGCAATACCTTGCTGCTTGAAGTTTACAGTACCAACTGGTGCACCAGTTGATGCCAAGTAACGATTCACATTCAGGTTGAACGATGCCGTACGTGTTCCCGAATCATACTTATAGCCATCTACGAACACTTGCACAAACTCAGTTGCACCAATATTGATGGACATCTTCTTGGCAGCATCACGGTCATCCGCAGGGCCATTTTCAATCAGCTCTTTGGTGAACATTTGCTCTTGTTGAGCGCGCAGCATCGAAGGAAGCTTACCGGAGTACACGACAACGGATGCCCCGATACCCTTCAAACGCTGACGAAGAGATTCAACCACCGTTGTAGAAACAGTCTTCGCAGATTCACCCGCACCATCAACAACAGCAGGAAACACAACAACCGGTCCAGTTGGTAATGGCTTATTCTGTGCCATCGCTGGATGACAAATAGCAACGGAAGCTACGATGGCAACGCCAGCAACGATACCGCGTGTATTCATTAGCATTAGACTATCCCTCAAATAAACGAATGACCGGCACACCGAAATGTGCCGGTCAACAACATTAGCGAACAACAGAGATGGTACGTGTTTCCGTAACGGAAGACCCATCCGAACCACGAACTGTCACAACCAACTTGTATGGTCCAACAGGAACCGAGGAACCATCCGTGTTACGCCCGTTCCAAACGAGCTTAGCTGTGTTCCCAGCTGTTGCACGCCCCGCAGCAATGGTCTGAATCGACTTACCAGATAGCGTCACGATCTGTGCATCGACTTCAGCATCCTGTGTAAGTCCAA
>JAURHZ010000026.1 GCA_030833025.1 Armatimonadota bacterium | reverse complement strand
TCCCATCATCCGCAAGAGTTATTCATCGTAACGCACTTGCTTTTGGGGGACATCCGTATGAAGACATATACCGTACACAACGATGGCAGCTGGCTGCTTCGTCGTATTGCCCGCACGATTCAATCGTGGGATGTGCTTGCGATGTCGGAATCCACCGATGCTGGTGGTCGTACGATTCGGACGTGGACCTATCTGGGAGTTGACCCGGTTCGCCGTGTGTATGCATTAACGGAGCAGCGCTGTGTCATCCATGATGAGGAGCTGCTCTCAGATGACTTGGTCCCGGATGAGGACAAAATGCCAATCGGTGAGTGGGCAGCGATGCAGCCTCCGCTGGCTGTCCTTGATCAGCCGCCGCATCACTGGGGCATCTCGGCAATCGCAACTCGCCTCCGAGCTGCAGTTGAGCCAGCTGCTACGTATCGCATCCGAACACCTAAAACGCCACGCGTCCGGGAAGCGGCTATCGCTTAGTGCCCATTGGTACACTCACACTATGCTCGCATCGATTTTAGTCCCACTCTTGGTCATCGCATCCATTTGGCTTGGGCGCACGGCATGGCTGTGGGCAAATGACATGGACCTGCGTGGTAAACAACGGCTCAGCCTTGTGTTTCGGCTTGTCGCAGTGGTCATCGGTGCATGGTGGCTGCTTCCAGCTGGAATCGTGATTCTAAAGCTGTTTATCTTACGTGAGGACCCTTGAGACACCGAGCTTCGTGAGCGAGAGCCTCTCAACTAAATGTCTTTTGGAAAGCTGGCCACCTATCCGGTAACCAGCTTGACCACGTAGAAGAGCATCATCACGATTGTGACCGCACTCGCAATCCAGAGCATCCCGGCGGTTGAACCCGTTGACTTCATCTCTTTTGGTAAGCTGCGCTGACGAAGCGTCAGCACCGTTACCACAATAATGGGAAGCATCGCCGCCTGTGCAATCCCACCCATCTTCACCATTTGCGTTGGATCGATGCGTAGAAAGTGCAGCGCAGTTGGAATCGTGAGCAACACCACGACAAAGCGGTTTCGCCACTTGACGCGCTGTGCATAGTCATCGGACTTAAAAACACCCAGCAGGGTTGTGACATCCGCAAACACACGGGAATTGCTCGCCGTCGCCGCGAAAATCGTTCCGTAAAGCGTTGCAACCGCGCCAACATAAAACACCCAAAGAGCCCAAGGACCAAGGGTGTCTGTATACATATGGCTCAGCGTCGCAATCATCTCCTTGCTCTTTGGAATCAGGCCTTGAGGATGAAGGACGCCCGCACCAAGCAGGTAAAACGCTGCCGTCGCGAAGGTGTAGATGATCATGCTGGCGATGATGTCGAGGTGCATCACGCGGACCCAGCCCAGCGCACGGTCCCGCCACGCTGGCGTGAAGTCGTTTTCACCCGTCGACTGCGCATAGCCCTTTTCAATACACCAATACGGATACATGAACAGCTCGGCAGCGCCAACACCGGTGATTCCAAACACAGCGACAGCGGTTTTCATCCCGCTCGATGGCAGATGAAACGAAAGTCCATTTGCGAAATCGGCGGCCGTCAGCGAGCCGGGGCGCTTGAGCAGAATCGCTGCGCTGAGCACCGTGATGAAAGTGAAGAGGCCCACTTTGACGCTTGCGATACCTTCAACGCGGCTATAACCTCCGCCAAGCAGCAGCCACAGAGAGAATGCATAGAGGGTGATGACCCAAATGTCGATACTGATGGCTGGGAAAATGGTGTGGAGGACCTGCCCAACACCGGCAAACATCGCGCCGATTTGGAACAGCGTCATCAGAATCATCCCGACCCAAAGCCACACCACCCACGACACGCCAAATTTTGGGCCAGGCATTAGGTTGAACCCACCAAGACCCGTCTTGCCCGTCGCAATCGTGAAGCGACCCATTTCTGCTTGAAGGGCCGGCTTGATGAGACAGCTAAGGATGACCAGCCAGAGGCAGGTCATTCCCACTTCGGCACCTAGCGATGTCGTTGCGATTAGCTCTCCTGAGCCGACAATGGATGCCGCCAGAATCATTCCAGGGCCGATGCGTTTGATCGCATCACGGAAGCTTGTCGGAGGCGCCTCAACAGCGGCTGCATCGTAGGCGTAAGGATCTTTAAGCGCGGCTGCGCTCTCACTGCGTTGTGATGACATGGCAGGACTCTATGCCAGATGACGATAATTTGCTAATTGTATTGTGTGAGTCAACAGGGATGTTAATCCCTGAACGCTGTACAGATTCGTGGAACAGGGTATGCTGGGTTTGAAACATCCCCTGCGCAAACGCAGTGTGGCATCTAAATCAACAATGAGGTTAGAAAAAACAAGATGAAGCTATCCCTATTTGCCATCATCGGATTCGCCGCACTGGCAACCATGCCAGCCGCTGCACAGGTGAAGACCAACAAGCCAGCAAGCAAGCCACAAAAGAGCTCCTCCAAGCCACAGGCACCTGCAAAGGCAAAGCCAGCGGCACCAAAGCCAGCTCCAACACCAGCCCCAACGCCGGCTCCAGCCAAGGAACTTGGCGAGCGTGAGAAGGCTGTTCTGGGCAAATACACCGTTGCTGGCCAACCGAATGTCATTGATCTGACCAACGATGGCGGTTCTCTTACGATGCAAGCCACTGGCTATCCTGCTATTCCTGTCGAACTGAAGGCGGATGACTCCCTTTACAACCCAATCCTTGCGGGTCAGGTCGAAGTGAAAATCGTCCGTGATGCGGACAAGAAGCCAAATGGCGTTGAGCTCACACTACAGGGCACCAAAGTGCAGTTCCAAAAAGAAGGCGCAACCCCTCTGACAGCAGCCGCAAAGCCTGCAGAGAAGCCAGCTGAAAAGCCAGCTGAAAAACCTGCAGAGAAGCCAGCCGAAAAGCCTGCTGAGACAAAGAAGCTCCCAGACATTTTGGGTAAGTACGCCGTTGACATGCAAGGGCCAGTCGGCGATGGCGAAATCAAGTACGACAATGGCAAGTTCATCCTCTCGATTGAAAATCAACCTGACTACGAAATCGAAGTTACGGACAAGGATGAAGTCAAAGGAAAGAACTTCCCAGATGGCGTAACCGCAAAGCTCGTCAAGGACAAAGAAGGCAAAGTAACCGGTATCTCGGCTGAATCGCCACTTGGCACGCTGACCTGGACCCGTAAGACATTTGTAAAGCTTCCTGAAGCACCAAAGCCAGCTCCAGCTGTTTCCGACAAGATCAAGGGTGCTGAAGGGACTTATGTAACAGACTTCGCAGGTGCGCCTGAGATTAAGTTAACCGTCAAGGATGGCAAAGTTGTCCTTCAGGCCGAAGGTCAACCAGAACTCACCGTCGAAGTCAATGACAAAGATGAGCTTGTTGCCGACCAGCTTAAGGAAATGAACTTCGCCTTGAAGTTCACCCGTGACAAAGATGGCAAGATCGATGGTATTTCAGCGAACACGCCATTTGGCGAAATCAACTTCAAGAAGAAGTAACGGGACATCCGTTTGAACCTAAAAGCCCGGTGGGTTCCCGCCGGGCTTTTTTC
Source organism: Armatimonadota bacterium (assembly GCA_030833025.1). Classification (GTDB taxonomy): domain Bacteria; phylum Armatimonadota; class Armatimonadia; order Armatimonadales; family Armatimonadaceae; genus CAIRTT01. Next base: position 11,382 of record JAURHZ010000026.1, on the reverse strand, counting down.
ATTATCCCGACTCGAATGACGCCGAGATCTGGCTCAACTACTGGGCGTTAATCATCTATCAGCTCTCAGATTCAGATAGGTGATATTGCGTAATCAAATAATAGCGTCCCGTCAATATCCGGAAAGTTGTCATCTCAATTTGATAGGATAGGGCTTCTATGACTGCATTCATACTGGTCACCGGAGCATCCGGCGTCGCAGGGCTCGAAACAACGACTGCCTTGCTCGACGCGGGTTTCCGTGTCCGTATGGCCGATGTCTCTCGACCAGCCTTTATCCCTGAAGGTGCCGAATTTACGCGCTGCGACACACGTACCCCAAGTGATTGCGATGCAGCCGTTGCAGGTACCGATGGTGTTGTACATCTTGCCGCATGGCACTGCGGACACATCCCGCCCGTATCCGATGACACTATCTGGGCAGTCAACACGGATGGCACATTTAACATCCTCCAGGCCTGCAAACATAACAACATCCGGACGCTTGTCTACGCATCCTCGATGGCATACGGACATGGCTCCGTTTATAGCATCACCAAAGTCGTTGGGGAGGAAATGTGCCGGGGCTACCATGTGCAAACAGGTGCCGCAGTGGCAATGCTTCGGTACCACGATTTCGTACCAAAGCGATACCTCGACTTCGGTGCAAAGTTGTTGCGAAATGGAGTAGATGTCCGCGATGTTGCAGCTGCCAATGTTGCCGCCATCACCGCTGGAATCGATGGACGTTATACAATCTTTAGCAGCGTTGTCCATACTGACCACGGCATCCCGCCGGTAGTCCTGCAGAAGTTTCAGACCTACTGGGAAGTTTGGTGCGAACAAGTCGTGGCGGGTAGTACTGAGCTGATTGATGCATATGGCATCGATGTTCCGGCTGAAGTCGAACAACACGACCTTAGTAAAATTTTCGCGCTTACGGGCTGGAAGCCAACCATCGGGTTCGCTGAGTTTCTTGCCGACCTACAGCAGCGCCACCGGCGAGGTGAGGATGTTCGTAACCTCTGGGCTCCCGGTCGAATTCCCGAAGCATCGTAAGTACAAAACCAATATCCTTGAACTGCCGGAGACATCACCATGAACCCTTGGATTGCCGCTGCACTTGCCATCTCCCTCATCGCTCCACCGAAACCTGGCAAACATGAGCAATGGGATGCTGAAATTGCAAAGCTTGAAACCAAGGCGGCCAAACGGCAGGATTTGGTTGGCGGTGTCGTCTTCACAGGGAGCTCCAGTATTAAGAACTGGAAAACGCTGACAAAGGACTTTAACGGTATCCCAGTCATCAATATGGGATTTGGCGGCTCTGAACTCGCTGATGCCGTCTATTACATCGACCGCCTCGTCCTGCAATACAAGCCACGGGTCGTAGTGGTCTACTCTGGGGAAAATGACATCAATGCCGGTGTTCCCGTCCGCCGCGTACTCGAAGACCTTAAACAGTTCATCGCCCTCGTCCACAAAGATGACCCCGCGACGCGTATCATTGTGGTTTCGCTCAAGCCAAGCCCCGTCCGCGAAAAACACCTTGGTAAAGTCCGTGAGTATAACAGTCTCGCAAGCGATTACATCAAGGGAATCCGCAATGTGGAATTTGCCGATATCTTCACACCGATGCTGACATCGGATGGCAAATTTCGGGATGAGTTCTACGTGTCGGATAGGCTCCATATGACCCCAGCTGGCTATGCGATCTGGACAGACATCCTTGTACCGATGGTTAGAACGGCCGTCCTCCAGCGTTGATTTAAAATCGTGATGATGACCATGTTATAGTCATGGTTGATGATCGCAAACTGTGAAGCCACGCTGACATTTGACAATGCTACGCTCTTTCGGGACTTTCCCAACAGACCGTTGAATGCGAACAAGAAGCTCGTTCTCGGTATCGCTATTCCAAGTGGCTACGAGCACACTGGAACGCTCACCGTCAGCGCGTGGCGCCCGGATACAACCCTTGGCGTCATCAATACACGTGGCGAAACGGTCGTCGAAGCGAACATCGGGATTTATCCCTATGCCGACACACCAGCATCGCGAAACGGCAGTGAGTGGTGTGTCAACTTTGCCGACAAGTGGCTGTTCAACTACGGGGAAGGTAACCTCCTCGCACAGGATGAGCTTCAAATCGCAGAGCACCCTGTCAGCAGCTGTCTTCGCCACGCGATGGCAAATTCGCCAATCAAGCCACTGACTCGCGATCCACAAAACGACGATGCGCCGCGGCCACTGCTCGTAAAGGGCATCCTCAGGCATGTACATCTCGACACCACCACTGGGCTGTATGGAAACGCATTTGCGTACGCGCCTGCCGAAGACGTTATAGCAGCGTGTACATCTCTGAAGCCTCCCACGGTAAGTAATATCATCGCGATGGATGCGCCATCTGGTGGATATGGCATCTATGCGGAGCATACATTGCTGGACATTTGGAATACGGCATTGACCGCCTTTTACGGGGCTGTGTGCGAGTCTCGTACGGACAACGGCTCAGGGGGCGAATGTACCGTCCATACTGGCTGGTGGGGAACCGGCGCGTATGGAGGGAATCGCACCCTGATGGCCATCATGCAAGTGATCGCCGCGCGTGCTGCCGGCGTGACGCGACTCGTGTTTCACACCGTGGATGCAGCAGGTGCAGCTGACTTTACGAATGCGTGTGCACATCCCGGCTTGGATGCCTTCATCAACGCCGAAACCTTGGACCCAAGAGACTTTCTACGCTATTGTGCCGCTCAGAACTTCCGCTGGGGAGTCAGTAACGGCACATAGGCTAATCAATCGTCGACCTCGGCGATACCGCCGCCCTTGGTGTCTGCACGTAAACCCAGCGCCTTAAGTCCGCGGCCATGCGCACCAGCAAGTTCCGCCGGGTAAGGCCTGTTGGGACGCATCACCGCCCATTGGTCCCGATTAAACCTATCCTCTGGCACCCGGTCAGGCTTTGAAAGGTCAAAGGACACGTTTGAAACAGATTTCTGATTCGTGGCGAAGAGGTCTATCTGCGCAGGCATCGCCTGATAGGGGCGTAGATCTACTTTTGGACCAAAGCAAGCTGAAAGTGGCGTCGAGAGCGCTTCGGTACGTGTAAGGCCTTTAGCCCCGAGAATACCCTTAATGGTTCGAAGCACCGACCCCTGATTGTAGAACGTGGAATTCACGCCGAGTTTGCGCGTACGTGGGCTGATAACGAGACAGACAGAGCGGTGACCATCTACGTGGTCAACGCCATCCTGTGGGTCATCCTCAACGACAAAAATGACCGTATCCTTCCAAACCGGACTCTTGCTCACTGTCTCAACAAGCTGGCCAAGAGCGGCATCGTTGTCCGCAACGTGCGCCGCTGGCGTTGGGGCCCCTGTACCTGACCCGCTTGTGTGATCCTGTGGGAGGTAGACCGTCATCAGATTTGGTACCTGCTGCTTTGCAACAAGCTTTGCAAAGGTTTCCTTGAACACACGGATGCGTAGCAAGTCCGGGATGTTCATGTTCCAGCCGGGGAACAATCTTACACTGTGCTGACGGACACGCTCGATGCCAATGAGCTGGCTAGACTCAGGAAGCGGCAAACCTTGCTGCGTCTTGCGAAGCAAGCTGGCATAGGTCTCACCACGAGGCATCCCCGCGGTGTCATACTCGCCAAAGTTTAGATAAGACTTCCCGGCAGCAATGGCCGCATCCCAGATATGCCCCGTTTGGGAGATGGCTAATGGTTCATCACCGTATGGGTATGACCGCGTCCAGCCACCAAATGACCGCTCAAAAAAGCTGGTAGCGTTGCCCTCGGTCGTCCACGAATGGCCATCTGCGCTCAGAACACCATTGCAGTAATAGTTGTCTAAAAGCACAAACTCGCTGGCAAGCTTGTGATGGTTTGGAGTGATTTTCTCACCGTACAAGCACAGATTCGGGTCGCCATTTGCACCCTTTACATCGCCAAACACATGGTCGTATGTCCGGTTTTCCTTAATGACATAAATGACATGCTTGAAGGCTGGGTAGTTGATTTTCGCTTGCTTATCGGCTACCGCTGCTTTGAATGCTTTACCCGTGTCTTTAGTGCGGTCGATATTCTGAACCAACCCTGTGAACTGGTAGACATTTTTGCGGATGCGTTCGGCTGGACTCACATCGACACGCGCGGGCTCACTCTTCGCGATACGTCCATACGTGTCCGTTGCGATGTCGCGACCGCGCGAGCCGATGCCCTTTGCGCTCACGACCGCCAGGTTGTTCCGATTCCCAGCCACGGCGAGAGGATACCAACCGGTCGCGTATTCGACTTCCGGTTTCCATGTGGATTTGTTCAGCACCACGACCTTGTTCGCACCGCCCAGAGTGATAGCTACGCGGTCATCAGGGAGATCAATAATCGATGTCGGAGCTTCATGCCGGCCGGTATTCCAAAGCACCTTCAAGTCGCCCGCCGCGGAAACCTGCATTATCTGGTCTCCATCCGCACAGGCAACGGCAATACTATTCCTCTCGGTCAGCGCAATCATATCCCCTGGCTGTGCGGGAACAGGTGTCGATGTCAGTTTGCGAGGGGCTGTGTCTCCACCGGGAGGTGCAGTAAACGACTCGACCATGCCGCCTGTGCTAATTCCACGCTCATCAACGGCTACCTTTGTCTTGCTAGAATCCGCTAAGCGCTCTTTAAGTGCGGGTGTACGCCCCCAGCAGCTCACCCACAACCTATCGCCAATTATGCGGATGCCTACCGGGGCAGGGGATGTCGCTACGGTCGAAGAAACGTTTCCAGATTCAAGATCGATGGCATGGATGGCATTGGAACGATTAGCGGCTACGTAAATGTGTTCAGCATCCAACGCGAGTCCAGCTGGGTACGCGACACCAGCTGCGCCAGCGGGCACCGTCAACGTGCGCAGCACCTTAGGCTGAGGCAGCGTAATGTCAACCTCATCAACGCCATTTGTCGCATTGCTCGTGTAAAGCCGCGTCTCTTGTTCGTTGACCACCATCCCGCCAAGCCCAGAACCGCCGAGCTTAACCCTCGATGTAACTTCCATCTTGGCAACATTGATGACCGTGAGGCCCTCATTGTCGCGGACGTAAATCGTCTCACCCGTAGCACTAAGCAATGTGGCGACCGGCCGACGATCGATTAGTAACGATGTACCAGCAGGCTTAATGACATCCCCTGTCGGGACAACCACACCACCGTTAACGATTTCACCGACTTTGACCGGCGTCGGGATACCTGCCGCTGCGACACCTGCGATTGCGCTGATAGCAACGAATGGAGCAATTCCGGGAATAGATGGCTTCATGGCTCCACTATAGCAGAGGAGCCTCATGCCTTTACATTAGGAGGACATAACACACAAATGCCACATCAACAGGTATCCATCACCACACTTAGACACCGAGGAGGTGGCTGATATCATTCACACCGCCGCTGGCGTAAATGCTCGTCGCGACAACCGGACCAATCGCAAAACTAGTTTCCACGTAAATTTGATGAACTAAATCACCATCCATGGTTGGAATCCAGACATTTGTCACGCCTTCATCGCCGTTCCCATGGATGAGGACGCACCAAGAAAGACGGTCATAGTGCCAACCGATCTCAGCGACACGAGCCGGAATCGCCACGGTCAGCTGTTGTGACCAGCCTGCAAGAATCTGGGAGTAATAGCCGACATAGTCCGCTTTTCCATGACGCTCGGCACAGGTAGCACTGGATGTAGCCAAGAGATCATCGTGTAGCCAAGGCTCCAGCTGGGAAATGTCAAAGGTATTCAGTGTTGCTGCGTAAGCGGCACAAGCCATCAGCTGTACCCGGTTAGCATCATCGGCAACCAGACTTGTTGGCATTTCGACTGGCTGGCGGCGCTGAATCACGCTATTAGCAAATGCTGGAAGTTGTTCACAGTTAGTTGTGAGTGCTGCTGCAAAGGGACCGAGGAACTTCCGCTCCGGCGACCAGTCAGTGACCGCAAAGACCACTTCCCCAAAGCATCCATCGAATTCACCCTCAAGTAGCTCACGGAATGTCGCTGCTGTCGATGCCGGGTCGTTTCCAAACATCCCACAGCCCCACGCACCGAGAACCAGCCCTGTGTAGCCAATCGATGCTGCGACCTCTAGAAGCCGGTGGATACGTTTGCGGAATAGCTCCCGGCAATGCGCATCGCGGTAAGGCGAACTAATCGGAGCCGCGCACGTTACGACATCGCAGACCCACGGATAGGCCATCAGCTCGCTGTTCTCATCGCGGATAAATGGAACATCGCGCGAAACAATGCACCAGTCACTCGCATCTTCGTATGGCATCGTCTTGTGGACATCGTACATTTCGTGACCGAGGAGGGTCCCATAGAGGAGGCTATCGCGGCACAGTGCTTCCTCTTGTGTGCGGCCACCATCGAGAAACCAGCCGCCAGGATGCGTACCATTCGCGAAGTTCAGCGCGAGGACTGAGTGGCCATGTTCACGGAGGACCCGTGCCGCGGCCTGTGTCGTTGTATTGACGACAGAAATCAAGGTTTGCTCGATCATTGGGTTATGTGGTGCCCGGGTTAGCTCGCGCAGAGGGGGGATGGACAGAGTTGATGCCGCACATTTTGCAATCGCGGTGCGGAGATCGACCGCTTCACCAGTTGCTGCAATGTAGGTCCCAGTGCTCCAGATGGCCACAGTTTCTGCTGCGAGCTTTGCGGCACGCGGCTTCTCGATTTGGCACACCTGATAGTTATGAGCAGCTTGCTCCTCCGAATCCTGTACCGGATTGGCGACATAACGTGACATCCACAAACTCCTTGTAAGATACATCCAAGCTGCGCACCTGCATAACTACGTGTCAGACGTGGCGCTACTTGGGCAGAATATCAGATGCTGGAGACCTGCAGACCGATGAACTTTCACCGCGCGCTTCCCACCGCCGCAACGCTTGCGACCATTTCGCTCACCAGTCTTACCGCTCTTGGAATCCGAAGCGTAGTTACGGCTGATAAACCGCTCCTCGTTGGCGAGGACACCCTCCGCAAAGGCTTTGCCAGCACCCCGACCAATCAGCTCGTTACACCCATTGGTAACGTAATCACCATTTCAGGCAGCCGTCCCAAAGACATCGCCGTTTCCCCCGATGGCAAGCGCTTTGCTGCCCTCTGCCAAGGCGGAGTGACCATCTTCAGCGCTGCCGGCGAATCGCTTGGGAAAGTCAATGTCGCAATCGGTCCCCTTGGCATCGCCTGGATGCCTGATGGCAAGCGTATCCTCGCCGCGCAGTCCGGTGGGAAAATCAGTGTTATCGATGTCGCAAGCGATGGGCGCCTAACGTTGACATCGTCGTGGGTTGTCGACACGCCCCTTCAGGATGACGAAGCACCTGACATTGCCGCAGGGCTCGCCGGTCGCGGGCAGCGCTTGAAAGACCCGCAGGTTGCCGGCATCGCTGTTTCCACAGATGGCAAAACCGCCTTTGTCGCCCTCGGAATCCGCAACGCCATCGCCGTCATCGACACTGAAACCGGAACAGTGACCCGAACTGTCCGCGTGGATGTCGCTCCGTACCATGTTGCACTTTCGGCAGATGGAACGCGTCTTGCTGTTTCCTGCCGTGGTGGTCGCGTAGCAACTCTCACGCAGCCACACGCACTTAGCGCCGGGACAGCAGTGCGCGTGGATACCACAACCGATGCCGCCCTAGATGGCTCTGTTGTTATTATCGATACCGCCGCTCTACGGGCAACACAGACCATTACAGGCATTCGTCAACCAGGGAAGGCGTGCTTCACCGCCGATGGAAAGACACTGCTCGTCCCCGGCACCGATGACGACATGCTCTGGACACTGGACCTCACAAAAGCCGAGCCACAGCCTGTCGGGATGCCCATTGCACCAAATGCAGATAGTGACTACGGCCATATTCCAACCGCTGTAACCCTTCTTTCCGAAGATCGGATTGCTGTGGCCTGTGGCGGTGCAAATGCCATCGCCATCATCGAAACTCGTTTACAGAAAGTCACCGGCTACATCCCAACCGGTTGGTATCCCATCGCACTTGCCACCGCAAATGGCAATCTTGTCGTCGCAAATGCCAAGGGAATCGGTGGACGGGTAAAGCGCTCAAATGGTGCCTACAACGTGCATGGCACGATTGGAACCATCCAAGTCGTTCCGCTCACTGCCCTGACTGGCAAGAACCTTGACAGCAACACGCGCCAGGTCGCTGCCAACAACCGCTGGAACATCGGTGCAGCATCGGCGTTGCCTCCACGTGATGTCGCAGCTGTCCCCGTACCGGAGCGGGTTGGTGAACCAAGCGTTTTCGAGCACGTCGTCTACATCATCAAGGAAAACCAAACCTATGACTCCCTCCTCGGGGATATGAAAGAGGGAAATGGCGATCCTAAGCTGTGTCTGTTCGGCGAGGATGTCAGCCCAAACCATCACGCACTGGCACGCGAATTTGTACTCCTCGATAACACATACACCAGCGGTACGAATTCGGCGGATGGCCACCAGTGGACCGTCAGCGCTATTGGAAATAGCTACATCGAGCAGAACTATGATGCCCATAGTCGCTCGTATCCTTACGATGGCGGTGATCCACTCGCGTATTCCCCAAAGGGATTCCTATGGACATCTGCCATTGCTGCCGGGAAGTCGCTTCGTATCTACGGAGAGTTTGTCAACAAACCAACTATCACGAACACAGTAACCGGTAAACGTGGTGGCTGGAAAGAAATCTGGGATGACTACCGCTCTGGCGGTAAGGTCTACAAAATGGCATCCGGGACGGACAATGCCACGATCCGGCCTTATCTGCATCCTGAATACATCGGGTTCCCAAGTGTTGTCTCTGATCAATGGCGCGCGGATGTCTTCATCAAGGACATGGATCGCTTCGATGCAGAAGGCAAAATGCCAAATTTGAGCATCATGCTGCTTCCCAATGACCACACAAGCGGCACACGGGAAGGCACACCAACTCCTAGAGCGACCGTTGCGGATAATGACCTTGCCCTAGGGCGTATCGTCGAGCGCATCACCAAATCGAAATTCTGGTCCAGAACACTGATCTTAGTGATCGAGGATGACTCCCAGCTGGGAATCGACCACGTGGATGGTCATCGAACGACGGCACTCTGTATCTCCCCGTACACCCGGCGCGGCGTAACCGTATCGGAGCAGTACAACCACACTGGCTTTATCCGTACGATGGGGCTGGTGCTAGGTCTGCCCGCGCTCAACCGCTTCGATGCAACAGCAACGCCGTTGACAAAGTGTTTCACCACAAAGGCGGATGTGCGTCCATACACGGTCAAGCAGAATCGTATTCCTTTGGATGAGCTCAATGCGAAGGTTGCAACGCTCACAGGCATCTCAAAACAGCTTGCAATCGCCTGCGGCAAGATGGACTGGGACCACGTAGACCGCGCGGATGGGCAGATTGTTACGCGTGCGGTGTGGAATGCAACTAAGCCGGGCAAGTCGTTCCCACTGGCGGATTATCGGCCGGTAGCGGATACAGATGGTGATGACGACTAAGTCTGTGTAGCTCTGCGTAAAGTACACAAACAAGCCTCCCAGTTTCCCGGGAGGCTTTCTTTATGCGAGTGCCTATCGCTCTAAGCTAGGCTAGGATTTTGGTTTGTACGACGCCGTGTACATCCGTGAGACGCATATCTCGTCCGCCAAAGCGGTACGTCAACTTCGTGTGGTCCACACCCATCAGGTGCAAAACGGTTGCATGGAGGTCATACATTTCCATTTTGTTCTCGACGGCGTAGTAGCCCCAGTCATCTGTGGCACCATACGTCATCCCACCCTTGACGCCGCCGCCTGCCATCCACATCGTGAAGCCGTACGGGTTATGATCGCGGCCATCGCCACCCTGTGCCATTGGAGTACGGCCAAACTCACCACCCCAAATAACCAGCGTGTCATCCAGCATCCCACGTGCCTTGAGGTCCTTCAGCAGCCCTGCAATCGGTTTGTCGACCGCACGCGCATTGTCCTCGTGTCCGCGCTTCAAGTTACCGTGCTGATCCCAGCGGTCGTGACCCGTTCCTGGACACGTCAGCTCAACAAAGCGCACACCGCGCTCCAGAAGGCGACGCGCCATGAGGCACTGCGTACCAAATGTCCTTGTAGGGCCATATTGATGATCGATACCGTACAGCTGCTTCGTGGCTTCCGTCTCCCCGCGGAGGTCGTAGAGATCTGGGACAGCCGTCTGCATTTTGAAGGCCAGCTCATAGTTCTTAATGGCGGCTTCGACCGCACCCGAGTTGCCCGTAGAACCAAGGACGCCCTTATCTAGCTTCTTCAGGAGATCAAGCTTTTTGAGCTGTTCAGCATCCGATGCCTCCCCGCGCTCAAGGTTAGAAACGGGCTTGGCACCAGCCTTAAAGAGCGAGCCTTGATAGGTTGCCGGCAGGAAGCCTGAGCCAAAACAGTCGGCGCCACCGGGTGGAATCAGTCCGCCGGAAAGCACCACAAATCCGGGGAGATTCTGACTCTCCGTCCCAAGACCATATGTGACCCATGCGCCCATGCTTGGGCGTCCCTGATTACCATTGCACGTATGCAGGAAATAGTTTGCATTTGTATGCTCAGGGAAGTTACTGGTCATCGAGCGGAGGATACACATATCATCCACGCACTGTGCGACCTCGGGAAAGAGCTCACTGACCTCGATGCCACTCTGGCCGTACTTCTTGAAGGACCATGGGGACTTCAGGAGGTTGTTATTGTTGTTAAATTGCGTGACGGGCACCTTCATCGGAAGTGGCTTGCCGTGGTCGAGCGTTAGGCGTGGCTTTGGGTCAAACGTGTCCATCTGACTTGGGCCGCCATCCATATAAAGAAAAATGACCCGCTTTGCACGCTGCTTGTGGTGCAGCTTGGTGATGATTTGCGAGCCTGTGGATGCCCGTGCGGCGTCATCCGTGGCAAGCCCCGCGAGCGCTAGTGCACCGAAACCATTTGCGGCACGGCCCAGCAGCTCCCGGCGTGACAACGGAGTCACGATGTTATTACAGCCTTCAGTCACTGTGATTTCTCCAGTTTCATGTGGTCACATCACCCGTCTCAACGGATAAAAATGAATTCCTTAACGTTGAACATCACGTGGCAATAGTCTTTCCACGCATTCAAATCATTAATGTCCTTGCCGATAAACTCCAGCGCCAGCTTAGTCTCGCTAGCAGTTGGCTTACGGCCGTAAGCGGCTGTGTACGCGACATCGAGGCGATCCGCCGCAGGAACCTTGATCAGGGACTCTGCCCAGCGGTTTGCCATTTCACGGACAAATGGGCTGTTCATCAGTGCGAGGGCCTGTGCGGGAACATTCGACTGAGTCCGCTTGCCAATACAGGTAAACGGAGTTGGCATGTCAAACGCTTGGAAGAAC
>JAURHZ010000269.1 GCA_030833025.1 Armatimonadota bacterium | reverse complement strand
GCTCAATAAAGAGTCGATAGAGCTGTTGGCGTTCTGTCATCAGAGGTTATGGCTTGGAGATGACGGCGAACCAGCGGTCTTCTGGATCTGAAAAGGCGAAGGTTGTGCTGCCGAAGTGGTCTCCGATGGGGGAAACGACGACACCTGCCGCAGTAAGGCGTTGGTGTTCGGTTTCGAGGTCCGTTACGTGAAAGCACATTGATGGCGCTACGGTTACAGATCCGTGTCCAGCTTCTTCCATGAACGCATTGGGCACAAGCTCGATGGCCACGCCTTGATCGGCAAAGCCTATTTGGGGAATGATAAAGCCACTAACAGATGTCGTACGTTTTGTGACCATCCCGACTTTGTCCATCCAAAATTCGTGGCACCGCTCTAAATCATTGACATAGATAACGACATAACCAAGCTGCATTGCGACCTCCGTTCACACTCCCGGGTAATCATCTATGAGAAAGCCGGAAGTTGTTTACTATACGCCACGCACGTATGTGTGAGGGGATTGTAGTCTGAGGAAGAGTGATGCAGTTATCCCAAGGCGTACATCTTTATCGCTAATGAATTAGACTGCTTCGTTGCGCATGGTCACAAATTTGTACGCAATCTTCTTGTCCACTTTAGAGACTCTATTGGCCTCTACAATCAGCTGCATCCACGCATCGGGTTCTGGTACGGCAAGCATCAGAGGAGCATTGCTTCCGATGCGTGAGACTTGGATAATCGCTGGCCGTAGCATGTTAGCCTTTAGATACTTAATGCTTTTGAACTCGAACCACTGCAGAAATCCGATGTCTTCTTGGTTCTCAAGGGGGCGGAAACCAAGATAATCACTAGTCAGCTCGATGAAGCCACTGACAAGCCGTCCATTGACATAGCGGTGTGCTGGACCAGTTCTTGATGAGATGCGTCGTTCCATACTGCAACTTACATACATGTTCCAAGCCAGACAAGATTATGTTATTCATTAATAAGTATTAACTTATGTAAATAGATGGAACGTAAGTCTGATGGCAGCATCGCTGATGGCCAAATATGGCATCAAGCAGTGTTGTGTAAGCATTGTGCACAACGCTTGGTTCATCCATGTTCCAGGCCACTGTTAACGCTTTGGTGTCCCGGCCATAGCGAGCTGCGAGCCCTGTGCCAGGGATAGCATAGGGCTCGTACCGTTCAATTTACTTAGTTTGTGGGCTTGTCTCTTGATACGACGGGATAAGTTCGGCTCAATGAGTATTGATGTGAACCCACTAATGCATGGGCTTGCGAAGCTACCGCCTCTGCGCCAGATCTAAGACGAACCCACCATCACTTGTTAGCATCCAGCCCTTTGATGTGTCTGTCGCTAGCCCGCCAGCGATGCCAATCGCGTAATCAAAGCCATCTTGTTTGAATTCCACCCGATGCAGCATCACCCGCGTCATACTTGACTTCCTAACTTCCCATTCAAAGGACAATTCGAGAGGCAGCGCTTCTTCCGATGATGCACTTTTCAAGGTAACCGTTAGGTTTTGCTCATCAAATTGAAGGTTGAGGTTGCGATCGCCTTCGACAGGCACCGAAACAGTCATCCGCTTGCCCGCTTCTTTGACCCTTGCCTTGCCGGTTTTGCTCAGGCGCACGCCGTTCGAGACGAAGAAGCCACCTGCGCCGGGTTCCGTGCGCGAATGCGTATCTGTACGCCAGTGGTAACCATCCAAGACCGATGGCATCCGCTGTTCTACATCTTCAAGGCGCGTCGCCGCATTGAGGAATGGCTGTGCAAACGTGTCGCTGTAAACCGTGATGTCCCGAAGGTATGGCAAGTCACCTTTGAAGTGGAGATTTGCGCGGTAGAAACGGCTCTGGTACCAGACCGATGTTTCGACGGGATTTGCATTTCCGAATGGGTCGACCAGCTGCATCTGCGCCTGCGTCGGTGTTACGGAAAAAGCCTTTTTGAACTTTCGGCCCGTTTCGCCCATTGTCTCGACGTTAGCCCGACCCTTTTTCCAGAGCTCGACGAGCGCTTTGATTTGCGGTGCATAACCTGCCTGTTGGCTTGGCCAAGGGAACGAATTTTCTTGCCCGAGCTGTGCATAGCCAAACTGCTGCGTGGGTGCATCCAGAATCATCGACAGAAAGGACTTTACAAACTGTGATGACTGACCGGATGGCCAAACAGGCTCCATCGTGTCCGGCTGCGTAATGAATTTGCCATTCGGGAGCGTGTAGCCACGATCGTAATAGTAGACCGGGTCCTGCCCCAGCATCCTGAAGATGGGAGCATTTATCTGATGCTTCTTGTCGATGGCCGGGCTCCAGCAGTTCTGCTTGCTCGGATAGTAGCCAGCGATGGGCGCACCCCAAATCGTAAAGCCATCGGTTGCAATTTGGTCACGGCAGACGGCGAAGGCATCCACGCCGTACTTTTCGGAGAGGTGATGAATGGTGATCGCATCTAGGTTCCAGCTGGCGATCGACTTTGGATAATGTCCAAAAACATCCTTGAAGGTACGCATTGCAGTGTCAGCAAGCAGAATGCGCTCGGCCTCTGTGTAGCCGATGGTAAATGCGACATGCGGGATGTGATCCCATTCGTAGCCGGGGCGGCCCCGCCACTTAACGCCCGCGGCGTTGCAGTGCATTTCATTCATTTCAAACCAGAGACCGACTTCATGGTTTGCGGGCATTTGCTGCTTTAGGAATGGGACAAATGGCCCTGAGACAAGGGCATCGAATTGGAGCAGCCAGGTAGCAGGTAAGCCATAGGGCTTGATGATTTCCATTTGCTTCTGGACGGGAAGAAGCAGGTCCGTTGTAAACCGTGGCTCAATTGCCCGGATGAAATTGATTATGTTAATGCTTCGCACGTGTTCCGTTTACCATGCATTTTTTGTGAATGCATAGGAGCACGGGATGCGGAAGCACACGGGGGTACGCAATACTCATTACCTTTGACGGGATGTTAAAGGTGACGTGCAGAGGGGACTTCACTTAGTTTTTCGAGCGACATAGATGTCAGGCTAGTTGTAATGTCTTTCGATCTCTCTGATTTCAGCATCGTTCATCTTCCGTGTCACACCAATCGCTTTCATCCTAGCATTGACAGCTTTAGACAGCTCAACCATACAGAAGATATTGCCAAAAGGGATGAGTGTGTACAGACCAATCATCCGCCTTCTCTCAACACCGAGCACTTCTAGCGACCGGCTAAACCTGTATGCCCCAAGGAGATGAAGACATAGCACAACAAGGATGAGGGCACAAGATAACAGATTACTCGTGCTGGTGAAGAAGGGGATGGCAAAAGAGAACGCAGCTTGCAGGGTGACGATGGTAAGGGTCAAGCATCTGTTGTAACTTTTGAGTAACGGGATGATGGACTGAGCTGATTGAATTTGTTGCATCTGGTGTACGCATTGTCCCATGGGCGAACATCGACTAATCCCGGAACTTACTTTATTGTGGTACGCAATGTAGATGCTTCTTTTCAGCGAAACAGCCACGGGAATTTGTGGCCGATACTCAATGAATAAATGGTGATAAACCGACAGGATGTTCTTACTGAGCAACCACCCAAAGTGGAAGATTG
>JAURHZ010000268.1 GCA_030833025.1 Armatimonadota bacterium | reverse complement strand
AGGCGTCGGGTTTGACTGCGTAATCTGACGCGGCTTAACAATGTAGACATTGTTTTCCTTGATGTAGGTCAGCGGCGTCGTCGCGGCACGCATGATGAGCTTTAGAGCATTTTCAAAAGGCTGCTCGGTGATGGTCATCGTCACAAAACCCGCGACATTGTTATCGATGACGTAGTTGGTGATACCAGCCTGCTTGAAAGCCATTTCAATCACAGTCCGGATCGGAGCATCCTTGAGGTCCAATGTAATGGAGTTTGGATTACGATCTTGTTGCGCATGCGCGCTTAGTGAGGAAATGCCGATGACAATCGCAGTGGCAATAATGCCAGTGTTGCGGTTCAAATTCATGATGCCCGTGACCCTTCAAGTGGTGTTCACAATCAAAAGCATCATCCGTTGCGTCAGAAGCGGCAGTGATCAGTCGTCCATCATCTCACACATTACTTATGGATGACGGATAGTTTTCATCTTGAAACCACATTTGTCATAAATGTTTGCGTGAAAAGGACATCAAGATACGCAAAGGTTTCCGATAGGCGACAGCGGTGTATGTTGTGACGTGGCAGAGACGCACAACTGGGTGCAAATTTCTATGCCGGCGCGGGGGCCAAAATCAGCTCTGTCTGTCGACAATCGCGGCCACCCAGAGCGGTACAAAAGGGCTGATGCATCCCTTGCTCGTCGGGTAATCCCGATAGGCCCCGATACGCTCACCGATTTCCACCGCCTGCTGACGGTACTCGGGATGGTTGATCCCAAGCTCGCCCAGGCAGAAGTTCATCGTCCAGCGGGTGGGTTCAGGAGCGGTGGCCAGCTCTGTGTCGATACGCTTTAGGATGCATGCGATGTCAAGGCCATCGGGTGACTTGGCGACCCTCTCAGCGGTGAGGCTCCACGCTGTGCGCGCAAGCCACGGTTCTGTGTGTGCATCGAGCTGCAGCCATGCAATCCGCAGCGCCTCCTTCTCTGGATGCTGCTTCACCAGATAGCTATTCACCCAGTCTGCGAGGTGACCATAGGTTGCCGTGCGAACTAGCATCGTCAGCTGCTCGACTGACAGCTCCTTTGGCTTGATGATGAGCACCGCAATCAACCTTGCTTCCAGGCATTCGGTTTGCCAAAGCTCCAAACCAAAGGCAGTGTTTAACTTAATGGCTTTCGCGATTGTCCGGAGCTCACCCAGCTTGACACCGTACTGTTCGCCAACATAGCCATGCCGCACATTTTGTGCGCGGAGCTGTTCGGTACCCAAAGATTCCAGCTTTGAGAGGACATCGTTAATGGTCATAAACGAATTCTACCAAGGCATTTTGGACAGAACACAACTCCTGTATAGACCCGTTCATTTGTATAAAAGTCCGGTCAGTATCAAAACATGAGTTCGAAGGCGTTGAGAGGGGCCTTGTTGTGATCCCGATAAAGATTGACTGGCATTGCGTACTAAAAATGTGAGCGACCATCATTTTTCAAGGCACTGAAATTGCGCATTTTTAGGAGCGTGGTAATATTTATCCAGCCCATGCGGGCGTAGCTCAATGGTAGAGCTCCTGCCTTCCAAGCAGGTCACGGGGGTTCGATTCCCCCCGCCCGCTTCAATATGCACCCTCCAGTTTTGGAGGGTGTTTTTGTTTTATTCATTCGTCACGTAGGATCAAAAATCGCGTGAAAAGTGAATTCCTTAATATTCCCTTCCTACACTCGGCTCCACAGACATATAGCATCTAAGTATTCATATTCGGGTACTGCATAGCCGAACCTCTTCAACAGCCACCGTCCAGATGGCTGTTTTTTTTATACAGGACTAGAGTCTCGATTGGGGACATCCTTTTGGCATTCAGTCAAGGTCAGCTCTCTAAGGTGATTGACAGCCTACATGACAGCATGCCCATCAACGAAGGAACGTGTCGCTTACAACGCACCCACAACCTTATGGGGGACATACAGCTCTTCCAAATATGTAATCTCAGCCGCCGGTAGCTTGACATCTATTGCACCGATGGCATTATCGATATGCGCAATCGTTGTTGGGCCAAAAATCGGAGCCGCGACTTGTGGTTTCTGTATCAACCACGCCAGTGCCACATGAGAGCGGGGGATTCCAAGGCGCTCTGCTACCTCGCCTACGCGTTGGAGCACGGGGGCATCGATGTCCGCGCTAGAACCATATTTCATTCTTAGAATTGGATCCGTGGATGCACGGTTGCTACTATCGTCAGTCCAAGCACGTGTTAGTTTTCCACTAGCCATCGGGCTATACGGAATCACCCCAATTCCGGCATCCGCACAGAGGGGGAGCATCTCCCGCTCCTCCTCACGATAAATCAAGTTGAGATGGTTTTGCATCGAGATAAACTTCGCCCAGCCATGCTTCTCACTGACAAACAATGCCTTTTGAAACTGCCAGGCATACATCGCCGATGCGCCAATATAGCGGACTCTTCCCGACCGGACGACATCGTTCAAGGCTTCCATCGTTTCTTCGATAGGCGTTCCGTAGTCCCAGCGGTGAATCTGATACAAATCGATGTAATCCGTCTTCAGACGCCTAAGGCTATTGTCGACTTCGGAGAGAATTGCTTTACGAGATAGCCCTCCGCCATTCGGTCCATCCTTCATCCGGCCATGTACCTTGGTCGCCAAAACGACATCATCGCGCTTTGCAAACTTCTTCAGCGCATTGCCAACATACTCTTCACTCGTTCCAAGGGCGTAAATATTGGCTGTGTCGAAGAAGTTAATGCCTTGCTCTAGCGCGTGGCGAATCACTTCATGGGACAGCTCTTCGTTGATCACCCATTTGTGGAGCCAGCGCTCGGAATCTCCAAAGCCCATACATCCAACACAAATACGGGAGACTTCCAGCCCAGAGCGTCCAATCGTGACATATTCCATCGGTTTTTTCTCCATCCACCAATGCACTATATCGGTCGAGGACCAGCGAAAATCCCGGCAGACAGTCGTCATCTACCGGGAGGCTAACGGTTATATCCGCTGGGATAGACCTTCCGTTACGCGGCGTAGCCCCGGAGAGACATCGTAGCGGTCGACATGGACATTGAGAACATGCACGCCGCCACTTGTGAGTGCAGCATCCAACGCGGTCGCAAGGTCGCCTTCTGTCCGGACAACCCAGCCGGTCCCGCCCCCAATAACATCCACAATACGGTCATAATTCCACATCGGGAGGTCGTTAAAGTTCCCTTCGAGGAGATAACGCTCCGTTGTATAGCCATCGTTGTTGAGCACCACCACAATCGCGGATTTCTTATAACGAACCAGCGTGCTAAGCTCGGTGCACGACATTTGAAATGCGCCATCGCCCACGAGGACGACAGGAAGGACATCCGGGCGCGCAAACGCAACCCCAACAGCTCCCGGAATCGCCGAGCCCATGCTTGTGTAGTACGCGGGAGAGAGAAACGCATAGCTGGAGTGAATATGCAGGTCGCTCGCTCCAAACATCACATCCCCGACATCCGCGATGACCGCAAGCTTTGCAGACAGGTGATGGTTAATTGCGGAGAGCAGGGCAGCGGTGGTGATGGCTTTGTCGGTTTCGGGCAGCCAGGCGGG
>JAURHZ010000267.1 GCA_030833025.1 Armatimonadota bacterium | reverse complement strand
GCCTTCACGGCGCTCGGAGAGCCCGGGTGCACCTGAGATCACGACCATTTGTGAGCGTTCGGCGAAGGCGCACTGAACGGAATTAATAACTTTGCTGGCGCCGACGGAGTACGTTACGAGCAGGCATCCCGTGCCATCAATACGTGCATACGCATCGGCGGCGAAGCCAGAGTGGTTTTCATCTGTGTTGTTAATGACATCGATGCGTGGGTCATCCCAGCATTCACGGTAGAGGTCGAGGACATAGTCGCCTGGGATTCCGAAGATATGTCCGATGCCTTCATTTACGAGGCGGTTGCGAAGAAACTCTCCAACGGTCATATGATTTCTCCAAACGCGTTACGCTGTAAAAACGCCTTTGTTTGTACAGCGTACGCACGTTTAGTGTACCTAGTACGGTCGATCATTGATTCCAAGAGTGAATGCCTATTTAGTTAGCAAGAATAACGAAAAATTCCGCGTAGGGGCGGACCGCCGTGTCCGCCCGCACAGGAAAACATGACAGTTGGATTTATAGCAGTAATGCTTGATTACTGTAAACGTGCCCGCTCGCGCGGTGGATGCATCCCGAGTGTGCCGAGGTCGCCGGATGTTACACAAAATTCCGACGCTCGATCGGTTCGGCTAGGCTAGGCGGTAGCGCTATCTGGAGCTGTGGGGCGACCATCCCCGATGGCGGCCTACCTCAATGCGACTTGCAGTCTTGGAATTGACCATCGTGGACGGTGCACGCCCTGATAGCCGCCGAATGTCTTCTGGCTAGCAGTATCTGAAAGCTGATCAGTCCAGCTAGCGGCCCACCCGCTCATCATTCCACCGCG
The DNA here is from genome assembly GCA_030833025.1 of Armatimonadota bacterium. GTDB lineage: Bacteria > Armatimonadota > Armatimonadia > Armatimonadales > Armatimonadaceae > CAIRTT01. The sequence goes on along the minus strand of JAURHZ010000267.1, from coordinate 2,814 downwards.
CATCGCGTTACGCATTTGTTACTAGGGTGGGAACGACACTTGGAATGAAATCCTCCGTTTAAGGACCGGCCGCTGTGCCAGCCCTTAGCTATTAAAATCGCAGCTTCAGTCACTGCATGCCGGTACGGTCGAAGTTGACATCTCTTGCACGTTATCCAATGTGCATGTCCTTACGGTTGCCAACACCTGTTTACTGCAGCTTGCGGAAGTCATAAACACAAAATGCATTATCGTAATGCCCGGCGATTAGCCCGCCGCCACCCGTGTTATAGGCATAGGAATTCGATGCGCTGAGGTCTCCAGTTTCGATTCCACGTCCTATAAACATGCTCACATACGTCAGAGCCGTGTTTGATAGCTCATCCTTACTCCGCTCGAGTAACGAAGTCACAACACCATTGTTGTTAATGTAAAACGAAACGATCCTATTGACGCGTTTGTTGCCAGGAAAGCGCATCGACATCGTAAGAGCCGTGTCCGTTGCATCGATGCCGAAGCGATGTATGGAGATCGAGTCATAGGCATCCGGTGGCTGGTACGTAACGGCTATCGCTGCAGACTTTCCTATCGTCAGCGATCGAAGCGCAAAGTTTGGGTCTTGGACTCCAACATTGAAAGAGTCTCGGTGGATGACCTTTCCGCTCGATGGAGAAAAGGTTAACATCGTGGCAACCATGCGACCTCGGTTTTGCTGCTCTGGTAATGGGAGGGGACCGTAGGCTATCAATTCTCCTACCGCATTGATTGCACCACGGACAGGAGCGCCTGCCTGACCCACCGGGCCAGTGACATCCTGGGACCACAGCGTGTTGGATGCTTTATCTAATGCCTGAATATGCCAATCTACACGCTCACCTGCACTTGTTTTCACTGGCAGCTGTCCCAGCACGAAGAGGTGGCCATTGCTATCTGCGATTGCATCCGTTATGCGAAAGCCCTTTGGGAATCCAGTCAGCGGTGACGCCTTACCGCTTGGAGGCCCCGCCGGTATATGGATAGCTACAGTTGCATTGTTTCGCTCAGAAATGGCAAAGCCGTGGACGCCTCCCTTGAGGTCTGTCGTGAGCTTTATCTGAAGCGATGCGTTGCCATCAATTGCCGCTGGGTGGACACGTTCAAACAGCCGCTCGCCATCCCGTGTCAACACGGCGATTGACAGATATCTACCGGGCGCAAATCTGCGTGCATTGTTACGATCGGCGATAAGCTCCGATGCGACATAAATCCGCCCACTTTCCGTACTGACAATCTGCTTCGGGACGGTTGTGATGCCATTTGCATCGACTACCCGTGTTGCCCACTTAGTACCTCCCATCGTTGACAGCATCACCGTCATACTTTGTCGGTCGCCATTTGTCAGGATTGCATTCCCAGCAGCGATGACTTGATTCTTCGGTGAGAGACAGATGGCCGTTGCAGATGAGGTCTTTATGCGATGATCACGCAGCTGAAACATCACGTAGCGACTGATATCGCTGATTGGTTTATGGACCTTGCTTCCATGGACGACACGGACTTGCTGTTTTTGCGGTGTGCTTTGGGAACCGATTACGATTGGAGTCGCTATGATGATTCCAATAACCACGGATGCTACGAGCTGTCCTGCCGCTGGCAGCACGATTCCCTTTCGGGTTGGGACAGGTTCCTGACCAGGAAGCGCTTTGAAGGGAATAGCGGTTGACCCGATCGGATGCTCATCTCCAAGCTTGCGCAGTCGTATTTCATATGTTGATGTAAGTGCTTGGGATGCAGGTTCTAGGTGTACTTCTGCCTGCCATGTGCGCCTAAGGACGGCCTTACGTTGCTTGTCAAACTGCTCGCGTAGCTCCAAAAACGCTGATGAGAACAAGGGGAGAAGGATTTTGTCTTGGGCAATGGAATCAAACGCCGCTCCGGCATCGAGAACTGCGCGCGCATCATTACTTGTCAGGGCCACCTTCGCTAGGCTGCAGCATTCCTGATAGTCGATGTCAACGTATTTAGTAATGATCGATATGTCGTCTTCCGTGATGAGAACCGGCACATCGGGAATAAATGGTTTGGATGCAGCTGCGATTGCGCGGCGCCAATTGTGGAGGAGAACTCTCCGGCTCTTTTCATCGCTGAGGGGCCACACAGCTTCGGTGAGGTCTTGTCGGCTAATGGAGCAGTTTGGGGATGTCGCGACGAGGCCAAGGACAAACCATAGCTTGCGGGTTATTTGGAATGGGACTGAGGAACCATCGATAGTGAGTTCACATTCGCCCAACAAGCACAAGAGGGGACGCATCGCTCCCAAGTCTACTAGCCTCTAAGCGTGTGGGCGTCTCCGATGGCTGGAAAAAAAAAGTAAATTTCCCCAATGGTCCATTTGTGAGGTGTGTAAAGGCTAATTCTCCAGCATTTTGACCACGATAGGGCCTGACAGTAGAACCACACTGCAAGGATTGGTACACGCTTTTGCCATGCCCGTTAGGATAGTTTTCGGTGCTTTCGGCATGCGAATTGTCCTATAGAAACATTTCGCCCAAGGTGGGTTCAACGTTGTTGCGCTCATGCCAGAACCGCCAGGTTACTCCAATTTGATTCGCGTTTGGCCAACTACCACGTAATCGTAATCTTGACATTCATGAATGTGTGAACATGTCGAAATTTGCTAAAATTTTGGAAAATTTACTTTTTATTATCTTTCGACGCTATTTACAGGCAAATCTCGATGCTGGATATTAGCGGCGATGGCCGTTCGTGCGCCATTCGTTAGCCATACAAACATCGTCCCTGGTCCCCTCAGCGACCCGGATGTTCGACTCGAGGTAAGTTATGAAATTTGCATCC
>JAURHZ010000266.1 GCA_030833025.1 Armatimonadota bacterium | reverse complement strand
TCAGCCCTCGGGATTCACGAAGGGCAGCAGAGCCACGATGCGGGCGCGCTTCACGGCGTTGGTGAGATCGCGCTGCTGCTTGGCGGTGAGGCCCGTTAGACGGCGGGGCAGGATCTTGCCGCGCTCGGTGATGAACTTCTTGAGCAGATCGACATCCTTGTAGTCGATCGGTCGGTCGTCCGCATCTTCGCCAAGTCGGTTTGTAGACCCGATGACCTGTCCATGCCGCATCCCACCGCCCGCAAGGAGAGCGCACGAAACGCGTGGCCAGTGGTCCCGACCAGCATCCTTATTGATCTTTGGCGTTCGGCCAAAGTCGCCCCACACGATGACAGAGACATCCTTGTCCAGGCCGCGTTCATGGAGATCAGTGATGAGTGCGTGTACACCTTGGTCCAAATGCGGCAGGTGCTCCTTCATCATTTTGAAGTTGTTACCATGCCAGTCCCAGAAACCATACGACACGTGCACAAGCCTTGCACCGGCTTCGACCAGCCGTCGTGCAGCGAGGAACTGTTCGTTCAGCATCGGGGATGCATCCCCCTGAACCGCTGCAATCCCCTTACCGTAGCGCGCGCGCACCTTCGGATCTTCCTTGTCGAGGTTCATCGCGTTGACAAGCTTACTGGATGTCAGGATGTCATAGGCCTTTTGCGACAGCGAATCGAGACCTTCGAGGGAGTCGACTTTGCGTCGATAGGCATCGAGTGATGTCAGTAGCTGACGCCGGTGTGCTAGGCGATCAAGGGTGATGCCGCCGAGAGTCATATCGGCCATCATCGGGCCGTTTGGGTTTAGCGCGGAGTGTGCAATCCCAGCAAATCCCGGGCCCGGATCGTTGTAAGGAGGATGCTGGGTTCGCGCGGCCATATTAATAAATGGCGGGACGGTTTTGTCAACAGAGCCTTCGAGACGGGAGAGGACAGAGCCCATCGTTGGCCGGTGGAGCTGCGATGTCTCTGCCTGCGTGTAGCCGGACATGCAGAGGTTGGATGCGTGTTCATCCCGTGCGCCGACCAGCGAGCGAATTACGGTGCACTTGTCCATGATGGTGGCAAGTTTCGGCAGATATTCGCAGATTTCGAGCCCGGGGAGGTTGGTCTTGATGGGCTTGAACTCACCACGGATATCGGAAGGGGAATCCATTTTGAGGTCGAAGGAATCCTGATGCCCGATGCCTCCCGGGAGGTAGATCATGATGACGGCTTTGTGGCTATTACCAACGCCAGCCTGGGCTTCGGCAGCGAGCAGCTGCGGAAGTGTCAATGCACCAACGGCACCGACTTTTATGAATTGGCGGCGTGATACGCGATCACAAAATGTCCCGCTGGATGTTCCCTCGATGCGTAACATGGCTACACCAGCTCCCAGACAGGTTCGTGCCCATCAACACGATCGACGTTAGAGACGTGTGAAATCGATTTCATCTGAGAAGAAAAAAGAAAAATCACTTTCTTACACCAGCTCTCGGATGGGCTCATGCCCATCAACACGATCGACGTTAGAGCCGTGTGAAATCGTTTTCATCTGAGAAGAGAAAAGAATAAACACTCTCTTACACCAGCTCCCGGATGGGCTCATGCCCCGCATACAAATAGTTCGGACGACCATTCATTTCGGGCACTGGCGTATTCACAATGTCGATACCCATGTTGTGATACATGGTCACAAAGACATCCTTGTAGTCAATTGGGCGTTCATCCGGTTCTTCCCCAAAGCGGTTTGTGGACCCGATGACTTGACCATTTCGCATCCCGCCACCAGCCAGCAAGCAGAAGTTGGCGCGTGGCCAGTGATCGCGGCCGCCATCTTTATTGATTTTCGGCGTACGCCCAAACTCACCCCAGACGCAGACGGTGACATCGTTTTGCATCCCACGATTATGGATGTCCGTGACGAGCGATGAAAGCGCTTGATCGAGCATCGGAAGGTAGCGCTTAAGTTGCCCGAAGTTATCTCCATGGTAATCCCAGCGGCCATAGCCGAGGGTAACGTAGCGCGCACCCGCTTCGACAAGACGCCGAGCAGCAAGGAACTGATCGTTCAGCATTGGGAGGCCATCATCCACCGGCTCAAGGCGTCCCGTCCCGTACATCGCGCGGACCTTTGGATCTTCCTTGGTGACATCGAGGGCTGTGACAAGCTTACTGCTGGTGAGAATATTGAATGCCTGTTCAGAAAGGGAATCGAGGCCCGTGAGGCTGTCCACATTGCGGCGGTAGGCATCGAGGGATGTCAGCAGCTGTTTCCGATGCGCAAGACGATCGAGGGAGAGGCCCCCCAGAGTCATATCGGTCATCATCGGGCCAGCGGGGCGCAGCGGGCTGTGCCCTACACCAAGAAACCCTGTATCACCGGGGTCTGCCCATGGCGCATGACCTGCTTTTCCTTGAAGGGCGACAAATGGCGGAACCGTTTTGTCAAGGGGGCCTTCAAGACGTGACAGGACTGAGCCCATACAGGGTGCTTTGTTTTGACTGGTCTCGAACGCGGAGTAGCCACTCATACAAATGTGTGAGTCGTGTTCATCCCGGGTGCCCGTCATCGACCGGATGATGGTGAATTTGTCCATCATTTTCGCGAGCAACGGCATGTGCTCGCAGATTTCGATTCCGGAGACATTTGTTTTGATGGGTTTGAATTCGCCACGGATGTCAGCGGGTGCATCGGGTTTCATGTCAAACATATCCTGATGACTTGGGCCACCGGGGAGGAAGACCATGATGACAGCTTTGTGGTTGCCTTTGACACCGGCACGTGCTTCTGTTGCGAGTAGCTGAGGCAGAGTCATTCCACCGAGTGCGAGACCTCCGATGGTCAGAAAATCGCGTCGGCTAAGCCCATCACAAAAGCGGCCCTGATTATTTCCCCGGATTGTCAGCATGGCAACATCGCCTTTCAAAGTCCCGCGCTTTCGGGACGCACAATCATCTGGTTACAGTGCAAGTATAGCCGATGGACCCTGTTTAAAGGTGTCCTTTGCCGTACGCTGGCCGGCAACAAATTGAAGAAAGCAGTCTGAGCCTGAGAAAGCAGGCATCCCTAAAACATTACACAAAACATCGATTTATGCCAGTTATTAAATCTGATAACCCTAAACAAACGGGATTTCGGCAATTCTATCTGTCATACTGTAGCGATGTCTGTTGACTTTACCGGCATCACTCATACCCCATTTGGAGAACTTATATGAATCGCACATCGCGAAAGAGCGCATTTACGCTTATCGAACTCCTGGTTGTGATTGCTATTATTGCCATTTTGGCAGCTATTCTTTTCCCAGTATTTGCACAGGCCCGTGAAAAGGCACGTCAGACATCCTGTCTGTCGAACATGAAGCAGGTTGGTCTTGGCATGTTGATGTATGTCCAGGACTACGATGAGAACTATCCACGTGCCGACTACTGGTTGCCGACTGGGACTGTCAGCCCGATTAATCCACGTGCAACCGGCGGATTCGCACTCCGTATCAACCACTACAAGTGGCAGGCGTGGGTGATTCCTTACATCAAGAACAGCCAAGTCTTCGAGTGCCCAAGCCGCACCAAGGACAAGGCAGCGTGGGATGTAAACGGTGAATACAAGGGTAATGGCTATGCGATGAACCTTGCGATCTCTGGTCGCCCGTTCATCGGTGGCGAAAACCCATCGTTTATCGGCGGAAC
>JAURHZ010000265.1 GCA_030833025.1 Armatimonadota bacterium | reverse complement strand
ACATCCGTGAGTGCAACCCACGCAGTGAACAGCTCACTGCCCTCTTCCCAGTCCGACCAGTAGTAGCGATCCTGATGCCAGCCGACATTGGATGCCAATGCATTTCCGCTGGGCTTCACAAGGAGCTGAACCCACCACGGCTGAACCCAATCTGCACCAGTGATCTCCAGCGCCCACTTACCAAGGGCTGGATGCGAAACCAGCTCACGTATCGCATGGCTTGCGAGCTGAGGTTGCTCTATTTTGATCAGGGCATCGGCGCGCTGCGGGTCGCCGTAAGCCCCCGCGTGCTCCCGTCCAGTGTCATTGCCGCCGCTACGGAGCAGCTCTTGGGCAGCGACAGCTCGCTCAATCAACGCAAATGGGACAACAGGCTCACGGACCAGCGCAAAGCCATTTTCATCATAGAAAGTCTTGGTGTTCATCCTAAACCTACCAATACCCCACCCGGGGAATTACGGCAAACTGTTGCAATTATCACCATGCTGGATGTGTCTGCTTGATAGAATTTCGAGATGCCACTTTCCAAGTATCTAGATACGTTTCCCGCTATCGGCGCCAATGTTTTTGTCCATTCGAGCGCACAGGTGATTGGGGATGTCACAATCGGGGATGACTGCTCCATTTGGCCCAATGCCGTCATCCGCGGGGATGTGAACTCGATTCGAATTGGCAATGGTACGAACATTCAAGACCTCGCCATGTGTCACGTCACGCACAAGAGCGCACACCTTCCAGCTGGCCACACTCTGACGATTGGCGACCACGTAACAATAGGCCATTCTGCGATATTACACGGCTGCACAATTGGCAACGATGTCCTCATCGGCATGGGGTCGATTATTCTCGATGATGTTGTCATTGAAGACAATGTGATGGTCGGCGCGGGCAGTCTTGTCACAAGCGGTAAGCGACTAGACAGTGGGTTTCTCTACATGGGAAGCCCGGCAAAGCAAGCCCGCCCACTCACTCCAGAGGAAATCACTGGCCTTCGCTATTCAGCCGAGCACTACATCCGCGTAAAGAACAACTTTCTCATAACAGAAGCCAGCGAATCCGCTGTACCGACTTCGTAAACCAATATCTCACCCCAGAACGGAATTCCAAACATGCCTTTCTTCCGCAAACAAACCGCCGCCGTACGCAGCGAGACGATTTCCCCCATCCGCAATGCATCCTTCAACAAAGGTGGCAGCGCCCGTGTGCGAAAGCAAGGCGGCAATCCAGTTCCAGGACCAGCAAATGTCCAGATTTTTGAAGGCTCCACAGATGGCAACCGTCAGGTGGATCCGCAAATCGCTATCGGTGGTGGCCATGTACTCCACGGAACCAACAACGGCTTTGTGATTTATGACAAGCGTGGGACATACCGTATGGGGGTACCACAATCCGAGTTCAATCAGGGCATCGACCCCAAAATGGTCTTTCACCTCAAGAGCAAGACGTTTGTCTTTGACCTCTGGAACCCATGGGATGATGCCAAAAAGAAACCTGTCAATGTGTCTGTTTCTGAGACATCGGATCCGACGGGTGCATGGAATACGTATCCTGTGCCAGCTCCCGGCGGCGTGGATGGCGGTGCGATTGGAGCATCCAGCAAGTGGATTGGCTACTCCTTCCCAGGAGGGCCTGAGCAGACATTTGTGATGTCTCTCGCCGATGCACGTGCTGGGAAACCCGTTCAGGTCTATCACTTTGCCGGCAACCTTGGGCACCCAGTCAACCATCAGGATGACACGGATGACATCCTGTTTTTCCAATTTGGACGCGGCGGCGAGCTGGTGATCACAACCGTTGGCGCTGGCCCGGATGGCACTCCTGTCATCAAGTCCGTTGTGCGCAAGCCACATGGCATTGAGTTCATGCAGTTCCCTCCGCAGGCCGCGCAAAAAGGCACGGACAAGCGAACCGCGAGTGGCGACCGTAACCCCAAGAACGTGGTTTTACAGGGCAAGCACCTCTGGTTTGCACAGACCGTAAATGTCGATGGTCGTGCGGCGGTGCAATGGCATCAGCTTCGCCTCGATGGCACATTTGTCCAATCGGGTCGTATCTCCCATACGGTTAACAGCTATATCGAGGCAAGTATCGGCGTAAACAAAGACAACGATGTCCTCGTAGGCTTCCAGGAAACCGGCCCGGACATGTTTATCTCGCCGCGATGCGCATTCCATGCGGCTGGGGATGCACCGGGAACAACCCGTGCGTCCATATCGCTCGGTGAAGGCCTAGCGGCAACCGAAGGCGGCGCCTGGGGCGACTATTCGTGTACCACCGTGGATGGCGACAATGGCATCGACCTCTGGACCATCCAGAGCATGGCCAACGCCAAGGGACGTGGGGATTGCCGTATCGCGAAAATCGATGTCAAGGCGATGCGCCGTAAGTGATTTTTGAGGAGGTCATCCCAAAGCAGGCAACAGAAACGCAGCTGCATGATGTGTATGCAGTTCTCTGTGTCATTGAGTCAGAACGCCTTCCGGATGACCCTCCGCCATCGATTGATGTGTTTCGGACCGGCTTCTGTAACGCGCACCCGATGATGGTAAGTCGCCACTGGCTGATACGCGGCGATAGTGGGAATGCCATTGGGCGTGTAGATTACTCAACGCTGCGCTCCGATGAAAACCAGCATCTCGCACAAGTTCGTATTGGGATTCTCCCTGAGCACCGCAGACAGGGTATTGCAACGCTTGCGCTCCCGATGCTGATTCAGCTGGCGCAGGCTGAGCAGCGCACCCTCATCATGGCCCGGACGTACAGCACTGCCCCGAGTGGTGTCGCGTTCATGAAGCGCATCGGGGCCGAAGCCAGCCTCACGGAAGACTGTGTGCAGGCGCGTCTGGCAGCTATCCCAGATGACATCATCGCCAAGCACATATCACATACCCCTAATGGGTATAAACTGCATGTTTGGCGGGACCGCTATCCGGATGCCAACCTCTCTGATGCCGTTGCGCTCCGCGGGTTGGTCAATGAAGTGCCTCGGGGCAGTCTGGATGTCAGTGACCTCACGACGACGCCCGAGCAGCTGCGGGATGAAGAAGCGGCGTATGCGCTACGCGGCATTAAGCGCTGGACATTTGCAGTCGAACACATCTCAAGCGGTCAGTTTGTCGGATTTTCGGAAGTGTTTCAGAGCGCAGGAAAGCCACACGTGCTCCAACAAGGCATCACCGCAATCGGGAAAGATCACCGTGGCCGTGGACTGGGATGGTGGGTAAAGCTGACTGCCATCCAAACCATCCGCACTGAAGCACCCGAAGTCACCGTAATAAGAACCGAAAATGCCATCGGCAATGCCGGAATTGCACACATTAATGCCACATTGGGGTTTACGAACATCATGGAAGAAACCATTTGGCAGGTTTCTCTAAGTGACCTCACGAAGTTTGTAAATGAGAGACGCGCTGGGAGCAACATCCCCGCGGGTAAGTAAGGAGCCACTGCGATGAAGCAGCCACAAGGTAAGCGGACACCGGTTATTTTTGATACGGACATGGGCAATGATGTCGATGATGCGCTTGCACTCGCCGTCTTACATTCGCTTGAAAGCCGTGGGCAATGTCAGATTCTCGCGTGCACGATGACGCGGAACGATCCGAAGTCGGCCCTCTATACGGATGCTGTCAACCACTTCTATGGCCGCCCACAGATTCCGATTGGTGTGATTCGCCATAC
>JAURHZ010000264.1 GCA_030833025.1 Armatimonadota bacterium | reverse complement strand
CCATCGACTGCAATGCGCAGCAAGGCTACATCGCAGCCGGCTTTGCAACCAAGGGCAAGCTCAAGTGGAACATCGTTCCAGCAGCAACCAACTAGTCCCGTACCCGTCACACGGGTAAATAAAAACGCTCCCGGTGCTTCGCACCGGGAGCGTTTGTTTATTTCTGACCGCGACGCATCCTCTCTACATGAGGTGCAAGCACATCGGCAAGGATTGCATAGCCAGCCTTGTTCGGATGCAAACCATCCGAGAACAGCTCCTTTCGAAGCTCTCCACTACGCGTTAGAAACGCATTTCCCGCATCGAAGACATCGATGTAATCCCGTGGATGCAGCCGCGTTTGCACCTTGAAATTGACTTGATCTGGCTGTGCCTTGAGACGGTTGCTATCTGCGCGTGGGAGAATTCCAAGCACTAAAATCTGCGTCTTTGGTAGCTGGCGGTGGATTTCCTGACAGATCGCATCGATGCCATCCACGACCTCATCCACAGTGTTTAGCCCAAGATTGTTCGTCCCGATAGCCACAACAACAACACGCGGAGCAGTCCCTTTAATCTCACCGTGCTGTAACCTCCAAAGCACATTCTCGGTGCGGTCCCAGCCAAATCCCGCATTCAATGTCTGTTGCCCAAATGCCCTTGTCCAGCTGTCTTCACCGCGGATAATCGGCGCAAGGGGCACACCCGCCCAGTAGTGCATAATCGAATCCCCGATAACAATGACATCCGGGTTGACTTGCTTCTTTACACGGAGCACCTGTGCATGTCGCGTCGGCCAGTCATAAATGGCTTTGTCACGGTTATGCGGAACAGGCGTGGTTGTGACTTGCTTCTTTGGTTTGACCTCGGGTTGGTATGTGATGGGTTTGAGAATCGCGCCTGATTCAACGGAAACAGTCCCACTAGAATCGCCTTTGCCACCGCGAGCCCACGGAACAACGTAGACATCTGCAACCAACCAGACATCGGAAGCCTTCAAGCCCTTTGGTACCCCCACCCGGTATTTATTGGCATTGTCTGCTGAGCCCGTCATTCCATCATGGATGTCGGCACTCACAACCTTTCCCGCAACCTCGAGGGAAACTTTTCGGATGGAAAGGGCATCCGCGCCGCCGGTGTATTGGAATTGGACATCGATGCTGCCGCCAGCCACGTAGTTGGATAGCTTGAAGCGAAGCTGCTTACCTGCCGAGTAGCCAGCATCTGGGACCCACTTGCCAATAATCTGTGCTCCACCTGCTTTGGTTACAGTCAGTGGTTCATCCCAAAAGTTGATACCAGCCGCCCGCAGCCGTGACTTGTGAATGGCTAGTCGCGATGCAAATTCCGCAAATGTTGGTCGCTTCCGCTCCGACCAACCGACTTCTGCGATCGCGCATAGCCGTGGAAAACCTTGGATTTCGAGGAGCTGCTGGTTTGTCGTAAAGATGCTCCAGAGGTTTCCTTGAAGCCCTAAGATGTAGCGGCTCTCAGCTGGTGTAAGTCCCGCCGGTATCGGCTCGTAGGTGTAAACATCCTCCAATGTCTCCCGCCCAGGCCAGTGCGGAGGCTCACTACTGGAATAACTCTGACCATGGTCTAAATAGAGTGGCTTGTTTGGCGACATCACGGCATAGTGACCGCTCTTTGCTGCCGCGACCCCGCCATCAATTCCGCGCCAGCTCGTTACCGCGGCTGTCGGAGATAGTCCACCTTCGATGATTTCATCCCAGCCGATGAGTCGTCGGCCGTTTGCGATCAGCTGCTTCTCGATGCGCTGCATGAACATCGCCTGTAACGCATGGTAATCCTTGATCCCACGGCGCTCTGGATGCGCACAATCCTTGCACTTTGCCCACACGGAATCATCCACTTCATCCCCGCCGACGTGGATAAACGACCCTGGAAAGAGCTTCATCGTTTCATCGAGGACATCAGAAATGAACTTGTACGTCGTCTCCTTGCTTGGACACATCACATCCGCGCCCTTTAGGCTTGGAAACTCCTGACGGGTATGTGGGAAGTTGTAGAAGAATGCGGTTTCACCGGCTTGATTTGGGTCACATGCGAGGAGCTCTGGGTAGGCGGCAACGGCTGCTTGAGAATGCCCGGGCATTTCAATTTCCGGAACAACCGTTATGTGCCGGGCCTTTGCGTACGCGACAACTTCTCGGACATCGTTTTGGGTGTAGAAGCCACCATACCGTCCGATGGGAGGTTGTTCGCGCCATGCCGCCTGGCTGGTTAGTCGGGGGTACTTCTTGATTTCGAGGCGCCAGCCATGGCTATCGACGATATGCCAGTGGAAGACATTGAGCTTATGCATCGCCATGTAGTCCAGCCACTTAAAAATGTCTTCCTTTGGCTGAAAATGTCGGCTTGAATCCAGCATAAAGCCTCGCCAGGAAAAGCGAGGGGCATCGGTGATGGAAAGGTATTGCAACATCGTCCGACGCTTTAGGTTCGCCTTTCCGTTGGCGGGTTCGGTAAGGAGCTGGAGAAGCGTTTGTGTGGCGTAAAACGCTCCGGTTTCGGTTGATGCCCGCAGCGTGATTCCGTTTTCGTTGACATCTATGCAATACGCATCCGGCGCGAGCCCAGCCTTTCGTTCATAGCGGATACCCAGGAGGGGTACCTTCGTTCCCGCCAATGGAGTCGTTACTTTTTGCAACCCACGGGCCAGCAGCGCTGCGGCATCTGGGAACAATCCACCATCGATATCGGGAGCTCCGCAGACATCAAGTATCCCCGAGCGCAACGAAATGCTCTGTGGTCGCGGAATCAGGCCGAAGTTTTGTACGGTGGTTTGGGCTTGCGAAGCGCTGATGGCCAACAAGGATACGACAGCAACACAGAAAAGCCGAACGTTCATTGCGACATTAACGCACGTCTTTACTAAATACGCATTACGCCTTTTTCGTAAAGTGACACGTTACACTTGACGCAGAGTCATTCAGGATGTATTTGTGTTTAAGGTCATTCAGTCCATTCGACACAAGGGCTTGAAACGATTGATTACAATGGACGACGCATCGGGTTTGCCAGCTGAGATCGCTCCAAAGTTACGGTGAATGGTCTCTTTTCTATTGGCGGCTGAGACTCCGAGCGAGCTTTATGCAGTACCGACTTGGAAAGCGCATACGCTCGTAGGGTCCCGTCAAGGAGTTTGGAGCCTTCATGTCACGAAAAACTGGCGGTTGACCTTTCGGGTGGATGGCAACACACTCGAGATTATCGATTTAGACTTTGAGGACTATCACTAAGTGAAAAGAGAGCACTATGAGCACTACGATTGAAATGCAGAAACCAGTTCATCCCGGTGAGTTCTTGCGGGAAGAAGTCATAAGCGCAAACAACCTTAATGTCACTGAGGCTGCAGAACATTTAGGCGTTTCGCGACAAGCACTCTCGGCGCTCCTTAATGAGAGGGCGGCACTCTCACCCGATATGGCAATCCGAATTGAAAAGGCTTTTGGTTTGCCTCTTGAAACGATGATGCGGATGCAGTCCAACTATGACATAGCCTGTGCTCAGGCAAGACGGGGTGAAATCATGATCAGTGCTTATCAACCTGCACTAGCCTGATCAGAAATCGGTTACTTTCACATTCGCTTCACTTTGCTTTGGCAAAATAAGCCATGCTCACGCAAACCATCACCCCATTTGTCTACGCTGCTGCGATCGTCTTCCAACAGGCCGCCGCCCCGCAGCCGTTTCATACACGTG
>JAURHZ010000263.1 GCA_030833025.1 Armatimonadota bacterium | reverse complement strand
GGTCCATCAACATCCACCCAGACCAGACCATAAGGCTGATTGAAAGCAGGGCCGCCGAGTAGACCGATAGCTTTGCATTTGCCGCCGACGATTTCCTCTTCAATTTCCTTGACACCAAACGGACAGCCCTGCCATCCCTGGACGTATGGATCTTTTTTGGCACCAAGCGGCGTAAGTGGCCAGTCAAGGGGAATGTAGTCAAGGCGAATCTCTCCGGGCCGAAGCGCCTGCTGGTTCATGCTCGTCATTTTTTTCTACTGCTTGACCTCTACTTTAAAGTTTTTATCTGCAAAGTTCTGTTCCTTCAGAAGCATGAAGGCATGCAAGTGCATGGCGGTGGGCAGATAAAAACAGTCCCCATCAACCGCATTGGACATGCGGCTTTGGAGGCTATTCATCCACTCCCCTACGGAAACATGGACGTCCATAGGCTTTGGAATTGAGTGTCCCTTTATCCTACGGCGGGCAATCCAGGGGCACCCTTACGACTTGCTTAAATCACTAAGTCTTATTGGACTCATAACAATCGTTAAGTTCTTTCATCACTCGCTGATAAACAGTTAGAGCATCTTCTTTACTTTTACTGCAGCATTCCATGGCAATGGACCAAGCGTATTGTTTGCGTCTCTCCATGAGATCGTCAGGGTTCCACGTGATCATCCGGCTTGTACCACGGAGCCCTTAGTTCCATGGCGCCACCCAAATCCTTGGAGGCACCCGTCTGAAGCTCAGGATCAATCGGGTGTTCAATGTAGATCGGTTTGTTCTTCTCTTTTAGTTCCAATTCGGCAGCAACACGATTGTCAAATTCAATCATGTCAAGACGGGCCTTGAGCTTGGCGGCAAACCAGATGCGCTTCCACCAAGCGACCAGTTCCTTAACGATGTCTTTAAATAAGGTCCGCATCGTGCTCGCCGTATTCTTCAATCTGTTTGTAATATTCGTCGACAAGCTTATACCACTTTTCGTGTGTAACATTTAAATAGTTCCTGGATATTTTAAATACTTGAGTTCTGACGGGAGTTGACACCAAGATTGCGGCTTGTTGGACAGTCATTCCTAAAGTTTGGGTAATAGCCAGGTCATATGCGGCGAGCTGGAGAAGGCATTTCTTGAATTTCATGTGGCCGCCGAGGAGGTCTCTCCATTCAGGCGAACCCTTCTCCAGGTCCTTGGGCCACTTGCGGCTATAGGGTTTGACGCTGGTTTTCAAGTCAGCAAGAGTAAGCTTGTTACCGACCACGCCAATGATGTCAGGAGCACCAGCCCAGGAACGTCCCTGGTCATCGCAACCCCACACACGAGCCACGTCATCAGCACCAATAGTAAAATCAAACTTGTCAAGTACCGGTGATTCCGCCCAAAGGACCTCCTCGAACTGGTCCAATATCGGTGGCATTCCCGACCAAAAGTCCCCGTAGTCTTCAGGGATTTCCGGAGTTTTATTCCCCTTAAGGTATTGTTCCATCCCATAGTGAACTGCCGTCCCCCGCTCTGCAGCGGCTTCTTTAACTCCAGGGTTTGCCTTGGACCACATTTCCAACTTCCTTTTGTTGGCTTCAGATGCGGTCTCCGAAATGATTGTTGTTACCGAAGGAGCAGGCCCAGTTGGCAACGGGGTAACGTAATGGCGTTTACCGTTAAGCGTAATTCGGGCAGGACCTTTGTTTAAATGGGTTAACTTATCCCGCCAGTTGTTAGCCACCACGGAAAGTTTTGTATATTGTTAATATCTTACCCAATAATTAAGGAGAATGGAATGGGCGGTTTTACCCCGAGCATTATGACGATCCTTGGCGCTATCCTTGTGCTTGTAGGTATTGATGCCTATATCTTCATTCACGAAGTTATGTCTCGGCAATGAATAAAATTTGGTGGACAATCCAAGGCTACGCCTCGTGTATCGGCTGGATCCTTGGCGCCATTGCGGATCTAGTCCTGGAGCACTGGAGTGAAATCCGCTTTTGGAAACGGTACGAAACCTTTGACGATCACATCTGGTATGCCGAGCGGGTTAACGGTCGCCTCGCCATGGTGACCCTCACAATCACACTGATCTTAGAATTAGTCTCACACCATTCAATTTGGGACTTGCTATATGGGCATTAATCTGACGCGCTTTTACTTCGACATCGACGAGGAATGCCGTACAGGCTGTGTCAACAATCTTGCGTTCCAAGACGTTGAGACAGTGGAGGCCGATGAAATGGAAGGAGATCTGAGGGCGCAGAACATCAACTACATTAGGGTTGATCTTTAAACGGTCCTCAACCCATGAAGGTTGACCCCAAGGACATCCACCTTTACGCAGTCGCACACGACAACAAACCAGTCACATTCAAAAGCGTCGCTTCGGTGCATCGGTTTGATGCAACGCATGGTTACAAAGGGGAACTGAACCCCTACTGGTCTGAGCTGACGTGCATGGAGTGGATGGCCCTTGAGTGCCCGCACGAATTCATGGGTGTTGCCAACTACCGGCGTTGCTTTACCAACGAAGCACTCTCCAATTCATACGACGACACCCTTTACGTACCGCAACGTTTCTACCTGCATACATCCGTTAGCGAACATTGGCACGGCTGCCACTCCCCGACGTACCAAATTCCGAATCAAACTTTGGCTCTAGCCAAGAAGCACAAACTTCCCATCCCAGAGGGCATGCTGTCTGACTTCTGGAATGGCAACAGATTGCATCCAATCTTGATGCATTACGGGCGCCGGGATCTCGTCAAGCGATTCACCGGCCTTTTGTTCTCCTGCATGATGCCTATCTGGGAAGCATACAAGGATGAGTACGCACACCTGGAGGGCTACCCACAGCGTTGGCTTGGCTACTTAACAGAGCGAATCCAGAGTGCAATTATCATCAATTCAACATATTTCTTCGGGAATATGAAGGTTGAGGAAACGCCCATGGTGATGGTAGAAAACGGAAGAACGCATGAATTTGCTGGTCTTGCACCGCCGGATCTACTCATCAAGGACAAAGATGGTTACCATCATTTCGGACAGATCAATACACAGCCCGAAACAATGGAAGAAACTACTGAAGCCATTGAGTTAATGGCGACTGTTGTGGTGAATGGTGCCGAGAATTTATTGAAGCATTACAACTCGATTGACTATCCGGTTGAGCGTTACGTTGTCGTTAATAATTCCGAGCATCGATTCCCGGAAGTCACCAAGGCACTCGAAGACATTTGTAATGGTTCCAACACATTTGTCGAAGAAGTAATCGTCATCAACAATCGTTTTAACGCAGGTTTTGCTGGCGCAATCAACCAGATCATCAAGCAGAACGTCGACTGCAATTATTGGTTCATTACCAATGATGACTGGCATGTTGTCCCAGGCGAACTGAAGCGCCTCGCCACACGTCTCCAGTACGAATTCACAGGTGTTCTGTGCGAAGGAGGAGACCTTAACGGTTATTCCGCCTTCGTCATGAGTGATGAGATGGTGTCGCGTGTCGGCTTAATGGACGAAAATTTCTACCCCGCCTACTGCGAAGACAATGATCATCGCTACCGCATGAAACTTGCGGGCCTGACCTGGGATCGATTCCCCTTGGAAGCTGAGCACGTCATCAGTAGTACGCTGCACAGCCGCAAGGAATTTGAGGAGCGCAACAAGTACACCTTCTCGCAGAACATTAAGTATTACATCGAGAAGTGGGGAGGCGACCGTGGTATGGAGGTGTTCACCACCCCTTT
>JAURHZ010000262.1 GCA_030833025.1 Armatimonadota bacterium | reverse complement strand
GAAGCCAAGTCCGCTTCCGCCGGGTGCTGTATAAGTTCCCGTAAATGCACCATCGGCGACGGATGTAAAGTCATCGGAGTAGGAAAGCTTCGCATCGGCGAGGAAGTCGGATGCGGATGTGTATGTCTTTTGTGCATGAGCACCAATGGTGGCGATGGCCATCAATGTACCCAGTGCGAGCAAGCGTTGTGTCATGATTGAAACCTCTGTTTGAACTACACAGCGCCTTCTACACCTGTCTTTATCCGATGCATTTCCGCTGTGGTGGCGAGGTTGTAAGGCGTGAATAGTTATCTACAAATCGATAAAATTACTGGGATTGACTCACCTTACGAGGGATTATTCTTCAGTTAACCGAATCATGTACATTCAGTATTAATATTGGTTAGAGACGGTTCGGTGGGTGGCAATTCGACATCAGTGAGCAAAGCATTGATGGTGTTTAGAAACCATTATTTATCGTTGTAGATTTGGCGTACGTTACGCAAAAAACCGAGAGGCGCTACGTGGATATGACCGGGTGTTACAGATGCATCCGGCACTCAGGTGCAACTTACGTGCCACATTACGACGCATAAGAATTAAAAATGCACGATATCAGTATGAAGGCCGGGTAACCCCGAGTGGGTCTACCTGTGTATAGTTGATTATTAGCAACCATCTGCTGCCAGAAATTTGAGGACCCGATCATGATGATCTCGTACATCCCCCTTATTGTTTTTGCATCGATTCTGCAAGGAGCATCGTCAGCGAAGCAAGTAACGCCTCCATCCCCACTCCCCGTCAAGGCCGTTACCGTATTTACGAGTGGCGTGAGCTTTACGCTTCGTGAGGGGATGGTCGATGGGGATGCGACTGTCCCTCTCTCCTTCCGGACGACGCAGATCAATGACATTTTGAAGTCGATGGTTCTTCTGGACACCAATGGAACCGTTCAGCCCGCGACGCTTGCGACCAAGGACCCCGTTGGCCGAACGCTTCAGAGCTTTGCCGTGGATGTCACACAGCCCCTTGGTCGTGCCGAGCTGCTAAATCGCCTCCGCGGCACGCGGGTCAAGCTTGGGTACACACCTCCTAAGGGGGATGCCCGGACCGTCGAGGGTCAGATTGTTTCTGTCGAGACAAAGTCCGTACCTGGAAATGGCAACACCCCCGGTGAGCTGATTGAGACACTGCTGCTCCTTGGAGACAGCGGCCTCATTAGCGTTAACTTGCAGTATCTGGACACGCTGGCATTTGTGGATGAGCGTATCCAGAAAGAGTTTCAACAGGCGCTTGGTCTCCTCGCCGGGTCAGCGGATGACCGGAAACGTCAGATTGTGCTGCGCTTCGATGGTAAATCCAAACGAACCGTGCGGGTTGGCTATGTTACAGAAAGCCCGGTTTGGAAGGTGAGTTACCGTGTACTCATCGGGGATGCCGACCTTGCTGGCAAGGGTGATACCGATCCATTCTTACAAGGGTGGGCTCTTGTTGAGAACACCACCGATGAAGACTGGACGAATGTAAAGCTGAGTCTCGTCTCTGGTCGCCCAGTGTCGTTTATCCAAGACTTATACCAACCACTCTATGTGCCGCGTCCAACGGTGGCTCCAGACTTCATTGGCTCACCAATGCCACAGTTTTCAGAAGTCGCTGTCGATAGTCTGGAAACCCTTAGCCTCAATCGTCCAGCCGCTCCCAATGGTCGTAGCGCTGGCCGCGGCGGTGGATTTGGCGGCGGTGGCATGGGGGGAATGGGCGGAGGTTTCGGTGGTAGTGGTGCCCCCGCGGCCAAAATGGATGCAAGTGCGCCTGTTGGCCTCAACATGATGGAAATGCGGGAATCTGTTGCATCGCAGGCAAGCGGTGATGCGGCAGGTGAGCTGTTCCGCTATGACATTTCCGCTTTAGTCAACCTTCCACGCCAGCAGGCCGCGATGATTCCCATCGTCACCGAATCCATCAAGGCGAAGAAGATCAGCATTTACAATGCAAACACAAATGCTGTCTACCCGATGAATGGTGTTTCACTGACAAATTCGACATCGCTATTTCTCAAAGCTGGACCTGCGACCTTCTTTGATAGCGGGACCTATGCCGGGGATGGACGTATCCCCGACATGCCGGCAAAGTCAAACCGCGTTATCACGTATGCGCTTGACCAAGCAGTGCGCGTTGACCGAGGTAATGCCCAGGGCAGCTCCACCGAGGTGGATGTCAATGTTGCCCGCGGCGTGATGATTATTCAGCGCCGGGAGCTCCTCGAGCAGCCCTATTCGATTAAGAACGAAGGCAGTGCAGCCAAAACCGTTTGGATTGAACACCCACGGGATGACAATTACACCCTTGTTGCTCCAAAGGATCCTCAAGAAAAAACCCCAGGATTTTTACGCTTCGAAGTGGATGCCACTGCGGCAAAGACATCCACGCTTACTGTAAAGACCCAGCGCCTTGTAAGCGAAGAGGTTGGCCTCCTCGATGGTGCCCTTGACCGGATTCTCTACTATTCCAACAAGCCATCCGGTGTCAGCCCAGGGGTAAAGGCGATTCTGGCAAAGGTCTTGATGCAGCGGCAGACCGTTCAAAATATTCAGAGTCAGCTGGCTGAAAAGCAGGCTGAAATAGATGCCGTTGGTGTTGACCAAGATCGTATCCGCAAGAATATGGCATCCTTGGACAAGAGCGACAGCCTGTACAAGCGCTACGTCAATGAGCTTGAGATGCAGGAAAACTCGCTCGTCGCGCTCCGTAAGACCATTACCGAGCTGCGTGGCAAGC
The DNA here is from genome assembly GCA_030833025.1 of Armatimonadota bacterium. GTDB lineage: Bacteria > Armatimonadota > Armatimonadia > Armatimonadales > Armatimonadaceae > CAIRTT01. The sequence continues at coordinate 961 of JAURHZ010000262.1, read as the reverse complement.
TAGGCACCGCTGAGCGGGACCTAAGAGCCTTTATCAGCGACCAATCGACTATCTCAAAATGATGCGATAGAGCGCCACTGCCAAGCAGCATCCCCTCCAGCCAAGCACGGCAGGTGGGGATGTTTTTCCCCTTGGCATCCGACTGATGGGCTTTGTCGAACGTTAGGCGTCCACGAATCCACTGTGAATCTCTCCACTCTGCACGAGATTCGGGGCTGTTTTGTCAATGAATGACCGGGTGAGTGAAATTCTCCCCGTTGTCATGCAGCCAGTATGGGTATTAACTTACTGTCGATGCGATTTACTAACATATTGTTGAGAATCCTTATGGAGATTTTCTGAACAATCGCTTCGCAGTTCCGTTTTCATATTCCACGGTGACTGTCTGTTCAACAACGGCTTACTGACTCAACCTTACCTACAATGCTAACCGAACCACAACGCCACCGTACACGCGAGCGCCGCAAACGCAAAACAGCGACAACATCTAGTCCGATTCCCATAAATCGCCGGCAGTGGACGGTCTTTGCTATCACTGCTGTGGTCGCTCTGGTCATTTCACTGGTCAAGCCCATCCGCGTGCAGCTGGTTGCAGCTCTGAAAGGGATGTCTACATCCCTGCAACCCGAGTTAGTCGCAATCGTTATCGTGATCATCATCGGTATCTACCTAATTCCAGGAATGGATGACAGACTAGCATCGCTTCTCGGCAAACGGGAAAGCCGACCGATTGCAAAGCCGAGGCGCCGTAGCCGATCGCATCATCGTCATCCCGATATTCATGGCAACAATGCACAGGATGGCGAATAGCTTCCACATCACAAACGCGTTGCACTCTTGCAGCCCTTGGTCATACGTTAGCACTTCGCGCCTCTATAGCTTCAAGAATGGCATCAGCTTCTCAAGCGTCTTCTTCCCGATGCCTTTGACCTCTCCTAGCTGATCAATCGACTTAAACCCC
>JAURHZ010000261.1 GCA_030833025.1 Armatimonadota bacterium | reverse complement strand
ACGCTTTGTCTTTGTGGATGGAAACAAATCTCAAAATCCTCGGCGTAGGGGGCGGACCGCCGTGTCCGCCCGCACAAGAAGACGGCTCGCCTTGGTTGTTCCGTCGGCTTCCGTCACGATTGGAGGGCATCAAATGTCCGAATCTCTGTGTAGGGGAGGGCTGCCACGCCCTCCCGCGCCTATGAATCGACTGAACGGACGTGGATTCAATTCGCTCGCGTGGTCGCCGTCACCCAATCACACTGCTCGACGTGCTTCGACATCACGGGATGGCGTCGCACCAAACATCCGCTTGTACTCACGGGAAAACTGGCTGGCATCTTCGTAGCCGACTTTGTACCCTGCACCTGCAATATCGATGTCACTACCGTGCAGTAATCGCCGTGCTTCTTGCAGACGTACACGCTTTTGAAACTGCAAGGGACTGAAGCCGGTAACCGCCTTAAAATGGCTATAAAACCCACTTGCACTCATCCCTGCCGTACGCGCAAGCTCAGGAATAGGCAGAGGTTCAGCAAAGCGGTGATGCAGCATTGACACCGCATCCGCAATGCGTGCCGTTACACCCCCATGCACGCCAATCTGTCGCAATCGCTCTCCCTGGTCACCCATCAACAAAACAAAAATCAGCTCGCGCATGAGTAATGGGGACAACACCTTGATCTCTGCCGCGGATGCATCCGCGAGGCGGGCAAGGCGAACGGTCACATCCAACAGGCGGGAATCCAAACGGCTGACATCCATCCCGCACAGCGGAGTAGCACTCCCAGAGTCACGGTGGAATCCAGCATCCAGCATCACCTCTGCAATCGTAATTGGCTCGAGAACGACCCGCAGGGCAAGATATGGCAGTGCGCTACTCGCATCCACAATCTCACCTATCACTGGAAGTTCTAAGGATGCCAACAGATAATGCTCAGAATCGTAGCGATACGCGGCATTACCCAGCAAAACGACTTTAGCCCCCTGGGCGATGACGCAAAATGATGGTTTGGCAACTCCATGGAGTGGCCCCAATGGCATCGATAGGCGAAAGAATTCCAGATTCGGAGTGACCTGACGGATTCCATCCGCTGGCAGCGCGCGGCCGATGATAGTGCAAAGCTCTCCCATCCGCGATTCTCCAGTCAAAAGATTCCTTGGGAGCGATGCTGACGTCGGGGGCATAGCCAAATGTAGCACATCCAGCTGCTTCAGATCGTGGGCGCTTAGGGCATCTATAGGATTTGCCTAGTCATTTGGAGGATTGATATATGGATTCAGATGACTGCGATGCTAGTATCCCTACGTCATTCCTTACTTGAATCCTCCAAAATGGAGAATCAGCATACAGCGTGGCATGAATTTATGGAGGTTGTAGCCGTGAGTACAGATGAGATGTTCGAGACACATAAGTCAGAAAATCAAGTGACGCGCCGCTCGGTTCTGGGATCTGCGATCAGCGTCATTGGCGCCGGTGTTGCACTTGAAACCAGCGCAGCGGCAGCGCAGCAACAACCTCCAGCACCTCGACCCGCAGCTCCCGTTGTTCCCCCAACTCCTGCAGAGGCAGAGCTCTTAAAAATCTCTCGCGACAAGTGGGCTCTAATGTCCGAGAAAAAAGCCGATGAGCTCGCAAAGCTCTTTCATGACAAGGCGATTTTCGTGCACATGGGAGGCTCGATGACCCGTGAGATGGAGCTGGGCGTTATTCGAAGCGGTGGCATTCACTACAAAACCTTTGATATCAAACGTGCATCCGCGAGTATCATCGATGCAACAGGAATCGTGCTTACAACCATGACGCTGATTGCGGTCGTGGGTGGTAATGAAGTCACAAATCCCTTTGTTGTCACCGAGACATATGTCCGTCAGGCTGGTGCATGGAAACTCGCCGCGCTAGCATTTACTCGAACTCTTGGCTAGGAAACGATGATGCAGACTGTTACATTGAACACCGGCGCAAAAATGCCACAGCTTGGTTTTGGCGTCTTTCAGATTCGTGATACGGATGCGTGTGTACGCTCGGTGCGTGATGCACTGGATATCGGATATCGCCTGATTGATACTGCAGCATCCTATGCAAATGAAGAGGCGGTTGGACAGGCAATACGGGAAAGTGGTGTCCCTCGCGAAGAAATCTTCCTGACGACCAAGCTCTGGGTTTCGGATGCAAGTGTTGATGGTGCGCGCCGCGGTGTCGAGCGTTCACTGGCAAAGCTAGGAGTTGACTATATCGACCTGTATCTGATTCATCAGCCATACGGAGATATCCATGGCGCGTGGCGTACCCTTGAGGCTCTCCACGCGGATGGCATCTTGAAGGCGATTGGCGTCAGCAACTTCTATCCCGATCGATTGATGGACTTGATCATTCAGAACGCGGTCGTGCCGGCCGTGAACCAGATTGAAGTGCATCCATTTTGCCAGCAGAACACGGCAACTCCATTCAATACCGAACTTGGCGTTCAGGTTGAGTCATGGGCTCCGTTTGCTGAGGGGCGCCTCGGGATGTTCGAGAACCCTGTGCTAGCAGGCATCGCCAGCGAAGTCGGACGAAGCATCGCGCAGGTTGCACTTCGCTGGCAGCTACAGCGTGGGATTGTCGTGATTCCTAAATCTGTGCAGCGTGCTCGAATGGAAGAGAACATTTCGGTGTTCGACTTCGAGCTGACAGAGGCACAAATGTTGGCGATTGCTGCGCTAGATACGGCATCCAGTGCGTTTTTCGATCATCGGGATCCGGCGATGGTGAAGTGGATTAGCGAACGTCCTCTACCGGGTTAGGTACGGGTCTCATTAGCTCAACGAACAACGAACGCGGCTTTGGGGCTGGTCGCCGGAGCCTTATCGCGAGGCTCATCGTAGCCTACGTGTAAGGAATCCAGTCATCGCCCCACTTGGATGACTGCAGCTTTTCCATCGGATGGTTACGGAACCAAATCGCCGCAAAAAATGCACCAAACTCCACCGTTGACACATTTCGCTGAACACTGTTCACATGACAATCAAAGACATCCGTGTCGAGGGACATTTCATTCAGCTGCATCGCCAAACCGTACACAAATGCCGCAAATGTATTGCCTCGGCCATGGATGTCTTCAATAAAGTAGACACCACCGGGAGCCATAAAGGGTGTCAGAGCGCGAAGGGAGGTTTCTTGGTGTTCTGCGATGTGGCTTCCATCATCCACGATGATGTCAAACGGTCCGTACTTCGCACCGATATCCTTGAGAAATTCTGAATCGGCCTGGCTGCCAATCTCGACCGTGATGTTCCCACCTGCGTACTTGCGGCATGGTTCATTAATGTCAATCCCGACAATCTGACTATCCGGGTGCGCAATTCGGCTCCAGAGGTGCAAAGACCCTCCACTCTGGACACCAATCTCTAAAATACGGAGTGGACGCTCCAATGCAGCAAAGCGCTGATTATAAAATTCCCAGTAATGCAGCCATTTATGGAGTCCTGGTCCAGTACCGTACTCCGAAAGTGCCGCTGAAAATGGTCCTGAAATCGGTTGTTTTGATGGACCAGCGACTGGCTCCAAGGTAAAGCTATAGCCATCATTGACGGAACGCAGCCATTTAGCGACATCCCCAACCTTCTTAATCACGATCGGACCTCTGTTTCTTGAACAGTCTTTCTCGCAGTGGAAGGCGAGCAAAAGTGTTCTAGCATCGTCTTCGGCATAAGATAGATTTAATACCAGAAACTAGAGCAGCTCTTATTTTATCAGGAAAGCCTTATGTAATTGAGAATGTTCCGGG
>JAURHZ010000260.1 GCA_030833025.1 Armatimonadota bacterium | reverse complement strand
TGCCATCGCCATGCTAATCGAAGCCGAAACCACAGTCACAGTAGCGTGAACACACCAGACGATGACAAGCCACAACCGGATGCGAGCACCGATGATGCCGCACCGGGAGATTATGAAGCGCATCAGCCACCAGTAACGAAACCTCGCGGCGGGATCCTAAAATTTCTCCCCGCGCTTGGACTTCTTCTCCTCAAAGGCAAATCCATTCTCGGGGCGCTGAAGTTTCTCTGGTTTGCAAAATCAGGCCTGTCCATTTTGCTGTTTGTTGGCCTCGAAGCCTACCTGTTTGGATGGCCCGCAGCAGTCATCATCACCGTCATCATCCTGTCGATGTCCCTCGGCCGATTTCTTGCCTACAAGCTCCAACAGCGCCGCGTCAAACCACTTACGCTTATCCCCTTCATTGGCGGTGGCCTCACAGCCGCGGATGCTGGCGAAACGGCCGCACACGATGCTTGGGTTGGACTTTCCGGTCCGATGGCCAGTGGGCTCCTTTCGCTTGGCTGCCTTGGGCTCTACATGGCAAACGGCTCGCGACTCTGGCCGGTGATGGCTCTCCTTGGTCTTTCCATCACCTTGTTCCAGCTCGCGCCCGCACCGTTTCTGAGCGGCGGCACCGTTGCGATGGCAACCTTTCCAAAGCTACTATTACCCGGCATCGTCATCCTTGTGATCGTCGCCCCGACCAGCCCAATCGTGTGGATCCTTGGCCTGATGTCCTTCTTGCCGGCGCTTCACCTCTGGCGGAATCCACTGCCCGACCTGCCCTATTTTTCAAACGTCTCCCTGCGAACAAAGGGCATCATCGGGGCAACGTGGATTCTGATGGGCATCATCATTGCAACCGCCTACCGCCTGACATCCAATGAGCTGGAATTCCTTCGCAGCTCTGGCATGTAACACGCAGTCAGAACACGTGAACCCCTCCCGTGTGAATGCTACAATCGCGCCATGGATAGCATCGACAATGCACTAGCTGGACTCGTTACCTGGGTAAAACTACACCCCGGAACGTCGCTCGCTATCACCATCGCCCTGCATGTCGTCGCCATCCTAATCACAACCATCTGGACCAACCGAATCGCCGGGCTCGCGGCGCGTCATAAACGCCTCTTCCGAGGCACCACTGGAAATGACCTTGAGGCACAGGTCATGCGTACCATCGAGTCCGCACAGGAATCTGAAGCACGCATCGAATCCCTCTCAAAAGCCGTCCAACGCATCGACTCATCTTTTATCCAAGGCTTCCGGAAAACGGGCTTTCACCGCTACGATGCCGTTCCGGGCCAAGGCGGGATGCAGAGCTTTTCTCTCGCCCTTTTAGATGATGCAAACTCTGGTCTTGTCATCACCGTTATCACCGGCCGTGCGGAAAGCCGGACCTACTGCAAACCTGTCGTCAATGGCATCAGCAATATGATGCTCTCCGAAGAAGAGAAACTAGCAATCGCATCCGCAACCCTTCCTGCCCAGCAAGGGCTTGCCTGAAGCGGTGCGTAGTGGCCCGCCGCCGGATGAGCGCTCGCTGATTGAGCGGTCCTGTAAAGGGGATGTCCACGCGTACGATGTCCTTGTTCGCCGCTATGAACGGATTATGTACCAGCTGGCAGTGCGTCTGACGGGCAACACGGATGACGCAGCGGATATCGCACAGGAAGCCTTTATCCGTGGCTGGAACCATATCAAGGCCTTCCGTCGTGAGGCGATGTTCTCAACCTGGATGCACCGAATTGTCGTAAATGTCTTTCTTGATCATCGCAAGAAAAACCGCAATAAAAAGCACATCAGCCTGGAGCAGAGCATCGATGCCAACCAGGAAGCAACAACGATGGACATCGCGGATACAGCCGCCGGTCCAGAAGCGCTGGCTCTTGAAACGGAGCAGCAGCTTCAGCTGCACCGGGCCTTGATGGACCTCCCTGATGCGCAGCGTACTCTCATGGTGCTCTTTCACATCCAAGAAAAGACCTATGAAGAGATTGTAGAAATCACCGGACTGCCCCTTGGTACCGTCAAGTCCCGGCTGAACCGGGCACGCCTGGCGATGCGGGACAGGTTAGGGAAGCTGGAAACCAGCATCTGATGTGAGATCCGATTAACGGTAATTCCACCAGCAACGCATTTGGAACCTTGTGAATATTTCCATCGTCACAGGTGTGGAAATAGCACCTCAACTATGGACTGTACTACCTGGCGCGAATGCGCATCCGATCACATCGATGGCACCCTCCCAGCAAAGCTGGCCCGGGAAGCCGATGCGCACATCGTCGATTGTGCTGAGTGTGCGGCGGATATGGCGGGTATCAAGTCTCTTACTGCAGACCTTGCGGCGTTCCCGACACCCGATGTCCCTCTTTACTTCAGTGACAATATCGTTTCCAAAATAGAGGCCCAGCGCACAGCGGCAAGGGAGCCGTGGTGGCGTGCGGCGAGACTCGGTATTACGACCACGCTTGCGGGTGCGACGGTGGCATCCTTTGTCTGGATGCAGCTGCATCCGGTCGTCGATGCGCCGAACAGAATCCGTGCCGGTGCCGGCGGAACGCGGCGTGCGGTGCTCCCAGCCCCGGTGGTGGCTCCCGTGCTCAACACACGTTGGATGTTGCATGCAGATGCGGCAAGACCCACTTATGATGTCGAGCTGATGCTGCTCTCAAAGTCTGCAGGTACAGCCAAATGCACGATTTCGGGTGACCCGCATGCGTATCGCTTCACGCTGGCGCCAGGCGTTGCAAATCACTTCCGAATCCCAATTTCCCTTGTGCCAAATGACCACGTTGCAAGTCTCAATATCGCCTGGACGAGCGGTGACACCACGCACAAACGCATCGAACATCACCCACTTTCCCCGGAAACCCCAACCCCACGACGTCAGTCATTTGGGATCCGTGACCTCCCGATAGCCGATGCGGCACGCGAAGTGTCCAGCCGCTATAACATCCCGATTATCCTCGAAGATATCCCTGAAACAACACGGATACGGGTAAGCCCCATCCATGCAACCGCTGAGGAAGCATTGACAAGTGCGCTGACCAACACGGGATGTACGCTTGTAACCACACCAGATGGACTGTACATTTCGGGGAAGTGACCCAAGCTAGCCTCCATCCGTACGAACATAGCATCCTTTCGGCAATCACAAACGCCCAGACGCTAACAAGCGGTGACCGCATCGCAATCGCATGCTCCGGGGGCCCTGACAGCCTCGCCGCCCTGTTTTCACTTTGTGCCATTGCGCGCGCAGGACACTTGCAGCTGCCTGTCTGCGTTCTGCATTATCACCACGGGATGCGCGGGGCTGAAGCAGATGCCGATGCGGCATATGTTGTCTCGATGGCAGAGAATTGCGGTATTCCAGCGGCTATCGGCTACGGCCAAGGGATGGGCTGGAATGAACAGCAGGCCCGAGATCACCGCTATGCATGGCTTGTGGATGCGGCCCGCGAGCATGGCGCGAATGTCATCGTGACAGCGCATACATCAACGGATCAGGCGATGACGGTGCTGCTGCGGATGCTCCGCGGAACGCATACGGATGGCCTTGCGGGCATCCCACCGCGGCGGGAACTCTCCAAGGGCATCGATGTCGCACGGCCTTTGCTCGGAGAAACACGTAGCGCAGGCATTACCTACCTACGTGATTTGGGGGTTGCATCGCGGCATGACCCCACAAATGACAACACAGATTTCCCGCGTAATCGGCTACGAAGTACATTTGACCAGCTGACAAAAGATTTTAATGGCAACTTGACGGATG
>JAURHZ010000025.1 GCA_030833025.1 Armatimonadota bacterium | reverse complement strand
ATTCACCGCGGAGAGAAAGTGCTCCACCATTTGCATTACCAAGTACCAGCACACCCTTCACGCCAGTTGCTTCGTAGCGCGTATCGGCTGCATCGCGGCCAGAACGCAGTGTGTAGTCGACATGCAATGCATTCGTGTCTGACAGTTTGCGGGAATATTGGAATCCAGCAAGGTTCGTTTCACGGTTGTTGCCACCAACATTTTCACGGCCGGTGATCAAGTTGACACGGAGATCGCTTGCATCCCCGAGTTTCTTGTCGATGGTAAGTCCGTAGGAGAGATCACGGTTGTCTTCACCTGTGCCGTTGTACTTGTTCTGGAGCGAACCAGTAACGCGGGTCGAATCATTCAGGTCAAGTCCAGCGCGAACACCCTGTCCGAGGATTGGGGTAAGGAACTGGAATGCGAATGAGCGGCTGATGAAGTTATCGATGCCAAGGCTCTCCGAGCCAACAAGTGTACGATATTGTCCGACATCAAGGCGGATGTCCTTGTCACCAGCTTCGATGAGCTGCGTGCCATATGCCTCTGCAACATAAGTTGAAGGCACCAAGAGCGCGTTACGGACATCACCATCGATAAACCGCAGGTGGAAACCACCACGGTTGCGCGCAGTTGCTTCACGGCTGACCGTTAACTCGGCAAGGTTTAGAGAGAACTGTGCATCTTTGGAGTTGTACAGGAAGGTGTTACCACCGGCGGGCTTATTGAAGTTATTGGAGTAATTGATTCCAAGGGAACCACCAATTTTGATTTCCTGCGCATTTGCAGTGCTGGCCAACGCAGCGATTCCAACGAGAGCTAAAAACGAAGTCGTCGATTTACGCATTTGTAGAGACGAAGCCTCCTATGTATTTTTCGTAGTGGGTTCTCGCGACAATGCAAGTCATCCACTACATGTGGGACGAATCCCGAGCAGTATCACCATGGTAACTCTGCAGGTGTAACATTACTCCTCACCGGTAACCGATGTCAAGCCTATTGTTTCGTTATCCCCGTGCGTGGTACAGTTCGCGTTGGATTGTGCCTTGGAATAACTGAGAAATCACTTTCCTGTTGAATGGATTTGTAACCATGTTGTCATCCTATATCCCCGTGCTCGTGATGGTCGCTGGAGCGACTGTCGTTGCGCTGGCACTTATTGGTTTGTCTGCATTGCTTGGTCCAAGAAGGCCATCGGCAAGCAAGGACTCAGCATATGAATGTGGCGTAACACCGATTGGATCAGCACGGGAGCGCTTCCCAGTCAAGTTCTATCTCACTGCAATGCTTTTTATTGTTTTTGATATCGAAACCATTTTTCTTTATCCTTGGGCAGTCAACTACAAGGCATCGGGTGGATTGATGATCTTCAATCTCGTGGAAATGCTTGTCTTTGTGGCCATTTTGCTTGTCGGCTACATCTATGTTTGGAAGCGGGGAGGCCTTGAATGGGGTTAGAGACAGATCAGCCGTTTCTTACGGTGTCGATGAACAAGGTTGTCAACTGGGCCAGAAAGAACTCCTTGTGGCCAGCCACATTCGGACTTGCCTGCTGTGCAATTGAAATGATGGCATCCACAGATAGTCGCTACGACCTTGCTCGGTTCGGGTCTGAGGCATTCCGTGCATCCCCGCGCCAGGCGGACTTGATGATTGTGAGTGGGCGTGTTTGCAAGAAAATGGCTCCAGTTTTACGGCAGGTCTACGATCAAATGCCCGATCCAAAGTGGGTTATAGCGATGGGTGACTGTGCATCAAACGGCGGTGTGTTTAATAACTACGCAGTCGTGCAGGGTGTTGACCAGATTGTTCCTGTTGACATTTACGTACCTGGTTGTCCGCCATCCCCAGATGCCTTGATTCATGCAATCATGCAGCTTCAAGAGAAAATCGATCAAGAGCGTTTTAGTCAACGCTATTAGGCTTGATTAGCGTCGTGGTGTCCTTCTGCAGCGTTTGACTCATCGTTGCCGGGAGACTTTGTGATAAAATTCTCAAAGTATTGAGCACTGTATTTGTCGAGTCGTCGGGTGTAAAAACGCATGGTTGATGCTGATGTCCGCTTGGGGTTGTCCGGTAGTGATCTGGCAATTCGTGACAAGACATTTCATTCTGCACTGACGATGACTCCAGGGACACTGGAAGCCGTCGCTCATCGTTTCCTCGATTCCATCGCCGAAAGTGGTCTTCAGGGTACGGTCACTGATTTTCAGGACTGTAATGGCATTCCGTCATTCACCGTTGGAGCCGCGCATGTTGAGTCGTGGCTGAAGGTCGCCAAAGATCATTGTGGATACGACCTTCTTTCCGATTGTTTTGGTGTCGATCGCTTGGCCTTCAAGGCGGCCCACCGTTTTGAGGTTGTGTACTCTCTCTATTCGATTGAAAAGGCGGATCGTGTGATTGTCCGCGCTGCACTACAATTCGGTGAAGTGTGCCCGACGGCATCCGCCATCTATCCTGCGTCTGTCTGGCCAGAGCGGGAGATATACGACATGTTCGGAGTTGAGTTTTCTGGGCATCCGGATTTGCGCCGCATCCTGATGCCTGATGACTGGGTGGGGCACCCTCTGCGTAAAGACTTCCCGCTTGGTGGCGAAGAAGTTGAGTTTAGTCACAATGTACGTGAGCAGGAGGCGAAGTGATGCAAAGCAGTGATGTTCTGGCAGAGCGTGGTTCTACGTTTCCTGCTGGTATCGAGGTAGAGAGGCACCACGATCCAGATTCTGGCGCTGACACGATGACCATTAATATGGGGCCAAGCCACCCGAGCACCCACGGTGTTTTGCGCTTGGTACTCGAACTGGATGGCGAGAATGTTGTGCGTTGTACACCTCACATTGGTTACCTTCATACCGGCATCGAGAAGACGATGGAGAACCTTAGCTACTACAAAGCATTGGTTCTCACGGATAGAGAAGATTACTTATCGAACCTTTGTAACAACTTGGCGTATTCGCTAGCCGTTGAGCAGCTCGTTGATGTCGTTATTCCAGAGAAGTCTCAGGTTCTGAGAGTGCTCTTGAACGAGTTGGAGCGGATTGCATCGCATATGCTCTGGCTTGGGACCCATGCGCTCGACATAGGCGCGATGTCGGTCTTTTTTTACACATGGCAAGATCGCGACTTGATTCTTGAAATCAAGGAGCATATGTCAGGAGTTCGCACCAAGACATCTTGGATTTGTCCAGGCGGATTGCGTGGAGATATGCCATCCGGTTGGTACGAACGAGTTGAGAGTTTCCTCAACCAGTTCCCCAAGCGGATGGAAATGTATGAAGGGCTGCTCTCGAACAATCCTATTTGGCTTGAGCGAACGCGCGGAGTTGGTGTGCTTACGCCACAAGAAGCACTCGATGCTGGATTGACCGGTCCATCGTTGCGGGCAAGCGGCGTTGCATTCGACCTCCGTAAATCCAATCCATACAGTGGTTATGAACAGTACGAATTCGACATTGCTGTCGGTCAGTACGGCGATGTCCTTGATCGCTACCGTGTTCGGATGGAAGAACTACGGCAGTCATATGCGATTTGTCGCCAGGCGATGAAGCGCGCGCTAGCGATGCCCGGAGCGCCTGTCCGGACGAATGACCGTAAAATCGCGCCGCCTCCTAAAGCTGAACTCGATACATCGATGGAAGCGCTCATTCACCACTTCAAACTTTTTACTGAGGGCTATCATCCACCCGTTGGTGAGGCTCTCGGGTCTGTGGAAGGTCCTCGCGGAGAAAAGGCATACTATGTCATCTCCGATGGTAGTAACCGACCATACCGCGTGAGGATTAAGGGGCCATCGTTCTACAACTTGCAGGCACTGCCGAAAATGTGCGAAGGCCGCTTGGTGGCTGACGTTGTCGCGATGATTGGGTCCATCGACATTGTTTTGGGCGACATTGACCGGTAAGCCGGGCGATATGGGATATGGATTGCACAATGGCTAAGTTCACGGATGATACGAAGCGGCGACTGGATGCCCTGATCGCCAGATATCCGACATCGAAGGCGGCTTTGTTGCCTGCTCTCTGGGTTGCCCAGGAAGTCTATGGAGGGTGGCTGCCCCCTGAGGCGATGCAGGAAGTAGCTGATCATCTTGGAGTGCCTGCATCGGATGTTGCCGGTGTAGCTACCTTCTACACGATGTACAACAAGCGCCCAGTTGCAAACCATCGCATCGAGATCTGTCAGAACGTCGCGTGTATGGTAAACGGTGCCGATGAGCTCATCGGTTATTGTGAACGAAAGCTCGGTATTCATGCAGGTGAAATGACATCCGATGGTGGTTTTTCCGTTGAACGCGTCGAGTGTCTTGGAGCTTGCTGTCATGCGCCAGCTTTGATGGTAGGGAGCACCTATTACGAAAATGCAACAGAGCAGACAATCGATAAGCTCATTGCAGAACTTGGGAACATGCCGAGTGAATCTGTTCGGCCACCTCAAAGTCAAATGCCAGAGCAGGGGGAGTTTTAAATGCCAGTAGAACAAACGCAGCTCCTCTATCGCCACCGAGATGTTCCTGGCATTAACCGTCTGGACACATATGTTGCTCATTGCGGGTATGAGCAATTTCGTAAGGCCATCACGATGGAACCTGATGCCATCATTGAGGAAGTCAAGGTCTCTGGACTTCGCGGACGTGGTGGAGCTGGGTTCCCAACGCACATTAAGTGGAACGCGTTTCCCAAAAACCGCGATGTAGAGCATTACTTCATCGTGAATGCAGATGAGGGTGAGCCAGGAACGGCAAAAGACCGTGACCTGATGAATGCATTACCTCATTTACTCGTTGAGGGATGTTTGTGTTCCATGGTCGCTGTCCGTGCGGCTAAGTGTTACATCTACATCCGCGGAGAATACGTTGAGCCGTGGAAGAGTGTACAGAAAGCTATCAACGAGGCTTATGCTGCTGGTTTTCTCGGAAAGAATGTCCTCGGATCCGGCTTGGACTTCGATATCTACACACACCTTGGCGCGGGTGCATACGAATGCGGTGAAGAGTCGGCTCTGATGTCGAGCCTCATGGGTGAGCGCGGGATGCCTCGCCTAAAGCCACCTGCTGCACCGCTACCAATGATTTCTGGTGTCTGGAAGAGGCCAAGCGTCGTCAACAATGTAGAGACTGCGGCTACCATCCCAGCTATTTTGGAGCTTGGTGGTGCCAAGTATTCTGAAATAGGCGTTGGGAGCCCACGCTCACGTGGTACCAAGCTCTTTTCAATATCCGGTCATGTCAATAAACCAGGCATCTATGAGATTGTCCTCGGGACTCCGTTCTCCGAAGTTCTGGAGATCGCTGGTGGTGTACGCGATGGCCATAAGCTTAAGACGTATATTCCTGGTGGGAGCTCGATGGGATTTGCTCCGCCAACGCCTTTGGATTACCCGTTCGACTACGAAGGCATTCCACAGAACACGCAAACTCTGGGCTTAGGGTCCGGCGGTTTGATGATTTTTGATGAGACCACCGATGTGTTCAAAGTTACGCATCGTTTGGTTGATTTCTATCATCACGAATCCTGTGGGAAGTGCACACCATGCCGTGAAGGTCTTGACTGGCTTAGCAAGATTTATGGACGAATAGCATCAGGTGGCGGACGTGAGCAAGATATCGACCTGATTTGGGATATCTGTGATTCGATTCGTGGAAAGTCATTCTGCGCGTTGGGCGAAGGGGCTATCTGGCCGGTGATGACGAGTCTAAGACTATTCCGCCACGAGTACCTTTCATACATTCACCATGGTCGGAACACCTATTCTGACGCGGGACAGCTGGGAGCTTAACATCGTTATGTCAACGCAAAACGGCCCGGATCGGCCAAAGACCGCAGCTGAAAGTGCTGATGTTAATAAAGTGGTGTCAGAAACCAAGGCTGCACAAGATGCAGGTATTCCAATGGTGAATCTGGTAGTTGATGGAAAGCCTGTATCAGTGCCAAAGGGCTCGCTGGTAATCGAGGCTGCATTCTCTGCTGGCTCTGATATCCCGTATTTTTGCTATCACCCGAGATTGACCAGTGTTGGTGCGTGCCGGATGTGTCTTGCAAGTGTTGAACTCGAAATGTTCGGTCAACGCCGAGCATCTATTATGGCTACGTGCACCATTCCCGCTGCTGACGGGATGGTGGTCAAGACAACCACACCCGATGTCAAGAAGGCACAAAATGGAGTCTTGGAGCTGATTCTTGCGAATCATCCGCTTGACTGCCCTGTGTGTGACCGTGGCGGTGAATGTCCTCTCCAAAACATGACCATTTCCTATGGTCCACCAAATACGCGATTCATTGAGGATAAGCGTCGCTACGTTAAGGCATTGCCAATCTCAGAACACGTTGTCCTCGACCGCGAACGCTGTATAACGTGTATGCGCTGTACACGCTTTGCATCCGAGATTGCTGGCGACTCCAAGCTCGGTTTGATTAACCGTGGAGCCCAGTCTGAAGTTGGTCCGTTCTTAGGCGGGACCTTTGATTCCAACTTTAGTGGAAACACCATCGAAATTTGCCCTGTGGGTGCTCTGACCAGCCGACAGTTCCGCTTCAAAGGCCGTCCTTGGGAAGTTAAGTCGTCAGATTCGATCTGTACGAAATGTTCCAATGGATGCAACATAGCCGTTGGACACCGTATGGGTGAAGTGGTACGTATCAATGGTCGCGTTAACGAGCAGATAAACGAAGAGTGGACGTGCGACAAAGGCAAGTTTGGAAATGCGGATGTCAATGCACCTGAACGCCTAACGGCACCATTGATTCGTGATGCACATGGTGTTCTTGTCGAGACCGATTGGGATACAGCGCTTTCAGCTGTTATCACGAACATGCAGTTTGTGTCTGAGAACTACGGAGCGAATGCAATCGCAGCTTTCGGAACAACATCTGGCACGATCGAAGACAACGTTCTCCTTGGCAAACTGATTCACGGAGTCTTTTCATCTTCAAACCTGGCATATCAGCTCACACAAGGTCCGCGACGACTTCCAAAGGCAACTATTGTTTCCGTTGAATCTGCCAAGCATATTGTCATTGTGGGAATGGACCTTGCTTACGATCAGCCGATGTACTATCTCCGCAGTGTAAAAGCACAACGGAACGGTGCTACGGTCATCACGGTCAAGACTCCAAGTGAGCTTGCTGGTGCTAACTTGACATCCGAATCGGTTGTTCTCGTTCCTGATACGCTTTCGGCATCAGATTACGAAGCCATTCAAGCCATTAGCTCGGAAGCCGGATGTGATTATTCAGTGCTAGTCTCCGATGCCAATGGTTATGGTCCATATTTGGCCGGGTTCGATGGCGCAGATGCTAGGGTAGAAGATCTTCACAAGGGACTATCTGCCTCTGAGAAGGCCAATGAAGTGTTGAACGGACTCGCGTCTGGCGCAGTCAAACATGCGTTTGTCCTTGCCTCTGATCCTGTAGGGACCTATGCCGATGGTCAGCTTGCAAGTAAGGCATTCTCAGCGGATGCGTTTGTAGTGGTCACAAGCCAGTTTATGAATGCAACCGCAGCAAATGCTTCGGTAGTGCTTCCGATAGCTTCCTTTGCAGAAACCGCTGGAACCTATCTTAATGTGGATGGGCAGCTGCAGACTGTGGATGCAGTGGTTCCACCAAGGGCTGGAACGCGACCACAGTGGCAAGTACTGCTTGAGCTCAATGCCCGGGCCGGTAATCCATTGCCAGTGTTCAATCCATCCGATGTATTGCCAGCCGTATTAATGCAAGGAGGGAGCGAGTAATGTCTGAGCTGATTAACTCACCCATTTGGCGTGACTTGTTTGTCAACAGTGCTGACAATATTCCCTGGTATGCAGAATTTGTTCGGTCCTTGCTACGGTTTGTGATTGCACTTGCTGGTGGACTCGGAAGCGTTCCTATTCTGGTTTGGCTTGAGCGACGGCTTCTAGGATTCTGGCAAGGGCGTCTTGGACCAAACAGAGTTGGTCCGTTTGGGTTGCTTCAGCCAATGGCCGATGCATTGAAACTCATGATGAAGGAAGACATCACGCCGACAAACGTTGATAAAGCCCTTTATTATCTTGCGCCTGCTATTGCTCTTGTACCCGTCATCTGTAGTTTGACTGTCTTGCCATGGAATAGCTCGTCGGATTGGGGAGCGGTCGCCCCACACCTCAATGTTGGAATTCTATTCTTGCTCGCGGTTGCATCGATTGAAGTCTACGGTGTGATTCTTGCCGGATGGTCATCCAATAATAAGTACTCACTCCTTGGCGGACTTCGTGCATCCAGTCAGGTTATTTCGTACGAACTCGGAATGGGGCTTAGCATTATTGCTGTCCTTTTGATGACCGGGACGCTTGCGATGCAAGAGCTTGTTCATAGCCAAACGATTGCTACGAATGTGCCAATACCTGATTCCAGTTACTCGATATGGACGCAGTCTGTATCTGCTGGCTTTTGGAATTGGAACATCTTCAAGTTATTCCCGTTCGGCTTGGTTGCAGCAGTGGTTTACATGATCTCGATGATTGCTGAAACCAATCGCGCGCCCTTTGACCTTCCAGAAGCGGAAACGGAGCTTGTTGCTGGCTTCCATACGGAATACACGTCGTTTAAGTTTGCGATGTTCTTCATGGGGGAGTACGCGAACATGATGATTGTCTCGGCAATTTGTGTAACGCTGTTCCTCGGAGGATACACAGCGCCGTGGGGAATCCTCGGGCAGCTTCCAGCATCATGGGCATTCTTCCCACCGTCTGTGCTCAACTTCGCGAACCATGTGGTTATTGCACCGCTGTGGTTATTCGCCAAGCTGTACACGTTGATCAGCTTCTTTATCCTTGTCCGTGCTAGCCAACCGCGTCTTCGATACGACATGTTGATGCACTTTGGCTGGAAAGTCTTACTACCAACGGCACTGGCAAATGTGGTTTTGATTGCGATTTCATTGGCACTGCAACAGCTCTTTGGTGGCATCGGGCATTTGATCGCTGTTGCCATCGGTGGTGTCGTCGTAAGCATAGTACTTTGGGTTGCATATCTACATTGGAAGGCGCGTAAGTCCGGGGATGAAGCTAGTCGCCTGCCAATCCGTCGTGAGAGTGTTGTACGGGCGATTGCAGCCCGGATGCCGGTGGAGGACTAACGATGTCAGAATTTTGGTCTGATGTTCGCCAAATTGCATCTGAGGTGCTTGCGCCGTTTCAGGGCATGGCCCGTGTCGGTGCAAAGATTATTGAGCCGACAACTGTATTGTCGTATCCCGAGTTTCGACGTCCGATGGGCCGTCGAGCACGATGGCGCCATGTGCTCAATCGTTATGACAACGGTATGGAAAAGTGCATCGGTTGTTCGCTGTGTGCTGGCGCATGCCCAGCCAATGCCATCCTTGTAGTTGCGGGTGAAAACACTGATCAAGACCGCAAAAGTCCGGGTGAACGCTTTGCACAGCGGTATGAAATCAACATGCTCCGCTGTATTTACTGCGGGTTCTGCCAGGAGTCGTGCCCGACTGGTGCGATTGAGCTCAAGGATATTTTTGAGTTAGCAGAGGACAGCCGCAAAAAGCTGATCTACACCAAGGAAATGTTGTTGGTGCCAGACCCTCAGCTTGAGAGGATTGACTAATGTGTAGATTAATGGGTGATTTGGCTCACCTTGGGATGGCGCTATGACACTACAATCAATCCTTTCTGGTCAGGGGCTAATGTTCCTGTTCTTCGCAGCGGCAGCGATCGCGAGCGGACTTCTTGTTGTGATTCTTCAGAATCCACTACGAGCAGCGCTTAGCTTAGTGATCAACCTTTTCAGCGTTGCTGGCCTTTATCTTTCGCTAAATGCATACTTCTTGGCAACCGTGCAGGTAATCGTCTACGCGGGAGCGATAATGGTCCTGTTCCTGTTTGTCATCATGCTCCTAAATATGGGACAGGCAAATATGCACACCAGCTACCGAGGAGTGAGGACTGTGGCTGCGTTCGCATCTGCGATTGGACTTGGAGGCCTGATGTCGGCTGTTGCAATCAAAGGCCAAGCGGCTGTTATGTTGCCAGCGGAGACAATGGTGAGTGGGTCCACAGCTGGCAGTGTTGAGGGAGTTGGCAAAGTACTCTATAACCCGTCGCTTCCTTGGCTATTTGCATTTGAATGGACGAGTTTTCTGTTGCTAGTGGCGGTTATCGGCGCGGTTGTACTGGCCGGTAAACGCCAGCAATCCTCGGAGGGTAAGGCTTGATGTCTGTACCATTGAACTATTACATCGTATTGTCGATGGTCCTATTTGCCCTCGGGATTGCGGGCGTAACCACGCGTCGCAACCCAATCCTAATCTTTATGAGTATAGAGTTAATGCTCAATGCAGTGAATTTGTCGTTGATTGCATTCGGGCGCTACCTTGGTGATGCTGGCGGGCAGATGTTGACCATTTTCGTGATGGCTGTCGCGGCTGCTGAAGTCTCCGTTGGACTGGGAATATTGATCGCCATTTTCCGAACGAAGGACAATGTTGATGTCGATGTGCTCAATGGATTGAAAGGGTAAGAATCACGATGTCAACCATGTTGTGGTTAATCCCGCTCATCCCGCTCATCGGAGCCATTATTAACGGAACGATCGGCCCAAAGCTGGGCGAGCGAATATCCTCTGGTATTGCCATTCTGAGCGTGATTGGTGCGTTTATCGCTGCCATTACCGTCGTTTCCGGTGTGAGTAGCAGTGCAGGGCACTCTGTTGAATCAGATGCCGTGGCCTGGATGACTGTGCCCGGGACATCACTTTCGATTCCGTTTAGTTTCCATGTAGATCCTCTTAATGGGGGAATGCTGCTGGTTATCACCGGAGTCGGTGCGCTGATCCATATCTACAGTGCAAGCTATATGCACGGTGACAAGGGCTTTTCGCGTTACTTTGCGTATCTGAACTTGTTCGTGTTTTTCATGGCCGTGCTTGTAATGGCAGGAAACCTTCCGTTGCTCTTCGTAGGCTGGGAAGGTGTTGGTCTTGCGTCATACCTGCTCATCGGCTTTTGGCAGGAAAAGTGGTCTGCAACACAGGCTGCTAAGAAGGCATTTATTGTCAACCGAATTGGTGATGTTGCCTTGCTGATTGCGATGTTCATAATGTTCCGAGAGTTTAAGACACTCAACCTGTACGGAGACAGTGGAATCCTTACACAGCTTTCTTCCGCATCCACGTTACATGTCCAAACTGGAGTTGCGACAGTCATCGCGTTGCTTTTGTTTGGTGGCGCTGCAGGCAAGAGTGCCCAGCTTCCATTGTTTGTATGGCTACCCGATGCGATGGAAGGCCCGACGCCCGTGTCGGCTCTTATCCATGCTGCCACGATGGTAACCGCCGGTGTGTATCTGGTTTGTAGATTTCACTTGCTGTTCGAAATGTCCCCGCTTGCATTGCAAGTCGTTGCATGGACCGGTGGACTTACCGCATTAGTCGCTGCCTGTACCGGCGTTGCCCAATGGGACATCAAAAAGGTTCTTGCCTATTCGACAGTGTCACAGCTTGGTTTGATGTTCGTGGCTTGCGGGTGTGGTGCATTCACCGCAGCGATGTTCCATGTGACGACACATGCTTTCTTCAAAGCACTTCTCTTCCTTGGTGCAGGTGCTGTCATCCACGCACTTCACGGTGAGCAGGATATGCGCAAGATGGGCGGACTTGCATCAAAGATCAAGTCGACTCACCTGTTGGTATTGGTAGGGACGATTGCAATCGCAGGTATTCCACCTCTAGCAGGTTTCTGGTCTAAGGACGAAATTCTTCTGGCTGCATTCGATCACAATAAGCCGGTTTATGGTCTTGCTGCGGCTACAAGTGCGCTAACTGCATTCTATATGTGGCGTATGTACATGTTGACATTCCAGGGGAAGAGCAGAGTGGATGAGCATACAGCGCATCACCTGCATCTCCCTGATGCTCGGATTGTGTTGCCACTGAGCATTTTGGGTGTCCTAAGCGTGCTCGCAGGCTTCCTGAATGCTCCTGCAGTTGGCATGCACTTCTACTCTGATTGGCTCGCTCCAGTGATTAGCTCGCCTGAGCATTCTCATAACAGCGGGTTGGTAATGGGCATTAGTGTACTCGTAGCATTCGTTGCATCCGCAATGTCGGTTGCCAAGTACAAAAACGTATCACCGGAATCGATGGAAAAGTCAGGAGCAATCTTTGCTTTCTTTGGCTCCGCCATGCGTATCGATGACATCTACGCAGCTGTTGTGGTCAAGCCACTAACTGGGCTTGCTACGTGGTCCAGCTTGTCAGTTGAGCGAAATGGGGCACGAGGTATCCTTCGGATGGGGCACTCTACGGTAGAGGGCCTCGGGAAAACTGTTCGCCGTTGGCAAAGCGGCGTTGTGGGGGACTACATTCTCAGTATGGCCTTCGCTTTGATTGTCATCATTTCCATCGTCCTTGTTACGGGAACTAGGGGAGGCAACTAATATGAACGAACTTATTCTCGTGGTCGTTGCGTTGCCCTTGGTTGCTGCAGTGCTTGCAAGCCTGATGTCAGAAAAGTCAACGAAGGCAATCGCGATTCTTGGCAGTGCCATCGCTTGTTTAGTTTCAATCTTTGGCATAACGACAGGCGGGAACATTGATCGTGGGTTTCACCACATTTTCAATGCTCCTTGGCTGCCGAAGCTTGGGTTGATGTTCAGCTTTGGTTTGGATGGAATGTCGTCCCTGCTTGTGCTCCTAACAACCTTCTTGACGGTGGTCGCCGTGACGGTTGTGCCAGCACCTAAGCAGGCGGTCCGAGGCTATTACATTTCTATCCTTATCGCTGGTGCTTTAACGAATGTGGCATTTGCATCGCTAAATGTTCTTTTGTTCTACATAGCCTTTGAGGCGGCGCTGATTCCTGTGCTGATTTCGATCGGGATGTTTGGTGGTGCCGATCGAAGTAAGGCAGCAATTCAGTTTTTCGTATTCACTGTTATTGGTTCACTACTCCTCCTAAGTGCAATCATCGGATTGCGAATCGAGACTGGGACTTTTGACTACCTGACACTTAAGGACTCAGTTGCTTCCGGTGGTGTGAATCCATCGCTATTACGGTGGTTTGCCATTGCATCCTTTGTCGCATTTGCCACTAAGGCTGCCTTGGTTCCGTTGCATGCATGGCTTGGCAGGGCATATGTAAATACGCCAACGGGGATGCTCTTACTTCTCTCTGGTGCGATGGCAAAGCTTGGTATCTATGGCCTTATTCGCTTTACACTCCCTCTTGGTGGCGAGTATGCCGAAAGCCTTGTTCCACTGATTGTCACCCTTGGTGCCGTGTCAGTCGTCTACGGTGCAGCGGTAGCAGCGGCACAATCCGATATCAAGGCAGTCATTGCCTTCTCATCGATTAGCCATATGGGCTATATCGTTATTGGCGCGGTGGTTGGTGACGATGCAGCGCGAAGCGGAAGTGTCTTGCAAATGCTAAACCACGGAATCACCACCGGCGCTCTGTTTATCTGCTGTGATTACATAGCTAGATTCAGAGGTAGCCGACAAGTGGCAGACCTGGGTGGTATCTGGTCGGATTCTCCACTTTTCAGCCGTCTCCTCCTCTTGTTCACTTTCTCGTCTGTCGCACTCCCACTAACGAACGGGTTTGTAGGAGAGTTTTTAATTCTCCTCGGAGCGTTCTCGCAGTTCCCGATTCAGACATCCGTTGCTGCGGCAGGTGCCGTGGGATCTGCTGTGTACATGCTTTGGATGATCCAGCGCAGCGTTTATGGTTCTCCTAAGTCTGGAACTCCTAAGCAAATTGTTCTTGGTGTATCGGAGCGGAGTGTATTACTTGCTCTTGCACTGATGGTTATTGGAATCGGTATTGCTCCATCACCGTTGTTAGCAATCGCATCAGATAATGGGCACAAGGTAAGTGCTGCCATGCAGCCGGAGGTCAAGTAATTGAATTTTGGTGATATTCATGCAGCAGGCGCTCCTATACTGATGGCAATAGGGGGCTCCGTTGTCCTCCTTACTGACTTGGCATCGAAGCGTTCATCAGCAAGGAAATTTGGAACCTTCTTTGGGATTCTCTTCTGCGTTGCTGCGATGGTATGCAGCTACACATTAGCTGGACAGCTACGCACTGCCTTTGCTAACGGTATTGCTGTCGAAGGTCTTGTCGTTACGATGCAAATCCTACTTGGAGCCATTGCGGCTGTAACGATGGTTGCATCATCAGATCTTCTCCAGTCATTCCATTTGCCGAGGGGTGAGTTCCGAGCGCTCGTGATGCTCGCGTCTTCCGGTGCTATGGTCTTGGTACAGAGTTTAGATCTTGTCAATGCCTTTGTTGGCATCGAAATTATGTCTGTGGCTTTCTATGTTCTTGCTGGATACCGCCGTTCGCAAGCATCATCCGAAGAAGCCGGCGCAAAGTATTTTCTGATGGGCGCATTTGCAAGTGCGATCCTGCTCTTTGGTATTGCCTTGGTATACGGCAGTGTTGGAATGGCAATGAAAGCGAGTGGAATTGAGCTTCCTCAAGGATATTCGTACACAAACATTCTCTCTATCTCGAATGCAATTCATCAGATACCTGGATTTGCTACGAACCCACTGTTCCTCCTCGGGACCGTGATGCTCATCGGTGCTTTGATGTTCAAAGCAGGTGTTGCCCCGTTTCATATGGTTGCCCCAGATGTCTACCAAGGGGCTCCGGCTCCGATTGTTGGTTTTCTGGCGACGACAAGTAAAGTCGCAGCATTTACGATCCTTATGCGATTTTTCACGGTCTTAGCCGGAGCCGAGACCGGTACCGCGTTACAAGTTATTATCATTGGAGCAGCGTTGCTCTCCATTCTTGTTGGTAATACGGGTGCGGCGAATCAGAAAAGCATCAAGCGCCTTTTGGGATATTCATCCGTTGCCCACGGCGGTTACATCGTTCTAGGATTACTGGCATCCCTTACGGCTACATCGCAGTCAGCGTCAATCACGGCGATTACGTTTTACATCATCGCTTACACCATCACGACCCTTGGTAGCTTTGCTGTTGTGGCGTGGCTTG
>JAURHZ010000259.1 GCA_030833025.1 Armatimonadota bacterium | reverse complement strand
ACTTTACGCCACAGCTCTACTGGCCAATCGATCGTAAACCACAGTCCTTCCCCGTTTTGCTCAACTGGTGGCTTGGCCAAAATTCACATGCGCGCCATATTTGGCCTGGCCTCTACACTGGAAAATATGATGCCAGTGAAATTGAATTTCAAATCAAGACAGCCCGAGGCATGGATGGAGCATCGGGACATATCCACTTTTCAACGAAGAGTCTCCTAAAAGGGGATGTTCGCCGTGGACGTGGACACGCAGCGCATCTACGATCACGAGTCTACACCGCTCCTGCAATCGTCCCTGCATCCCCATGGAAAAGCATGGGTATGCAAGCTGTCGACATCGTGAAGGAATTTGTTATCGCAGATGGCAACCTTGTCTGGCAAAATCTCAGCGGAACATCACGAAGCATATATCTTCAGTTCGAGGTAGATCGCGACTGGCGTGCCGCTATGATTGGCCCAAAGTCGAAGGGGTGGCGTCTTCCGGATGGCGTTTCGGAGGTATGGGTGCGGATTGTGTCCGAGTGCGGTGTCGTATCCGAGCCCGTTTTGATTGCAATGGGTAGCTAATGGTAAAGACTGTCTACATCGCAGACTTTACGGACATCGCCGATTTCTTCGATGTCGCCTATCTTCTGCTATCTGGAAAGCATGATGTGTCGATAGTCGCGCCCGAAAACCATTTGGACGCGCTTCTTGAGCTCATCACTCTATGTGGAAAATCGCCCGAATGTATCATTGCCGAGTCAAGCGCTTACATCGGTCCGCCTGCCAACTGGATTGTGACATCCCGCTATGATGCACTACTGTCGCTCATAAAAAGCTTGCCAGAGGATCGCCGAAAATTCATCGAGCGCCTTTTTGTTGTTGGTGGTCATGCCAATGACTACTCGCTCCCAGAGCAGCACATGCGGATTGATCCGCGGTTGAAGGAACGGGAACCGAAGCGCTTTTCAGAGCTGGGGGATTCCCGGGTCATTGATCACGATGCCTTACGGACATTGCTGCTAAGCGGCGAGGCGGTGATATGGTTGCCACGGGATGTTTGTCTCTGGCGCTACGCGGCACCGCAAATATTTGACCTTGCACCAAACCCTGTCAACGCTTGGTTGCAAGCGCGATTGGCTGCAGAGCGCGGTGAAGGGGAGCCTGTCTTATTGTCGGCATTTCCGGCATTTTGTTTGGCTGTCAGCCCGGACACAATGCCATGGCTTCGTCTCTTTCACACCGTACTAGGAAAGCTTGAGCGCTCGCCGCTGACGGGTAGGGTAACACCCACCCTAGTGCAGCAAGAAGCAAACGCATACATCGTCACTGCAATCGATGGCTTTGCGTGCGGGAAATTCATCACCAATGTCCTGCGGGGGCCAGCACAATGATTGTCCTTGGTTTCGATCCTGGCACGGCAACAACTGGATTTGGCGTTGTTGAGTCCGTAAATGATGTTCTTCGTCCCATCGATGTTGGTGTGATTCTGACCCCTGCAGACATGCCGATAGAGGAACGCCTCTTGAGCATCTACACCGATGTAAATACACTGCTGGATAAATACAATCCAGACACGGTTGCAACAGAGCGTCTCTTCTTCGATCGAAATGTGACAAATGCACTCAGCGTCGGTCGCGCGATCGGGGTGATCTTGCTTGCTGTAGCACAGCGCGGATTACCATGGATGGAATACACACCGATGCAGGTAAAAACATCGGTGACAGGCTACGGCGGTGCCGACAAGAACCAGATTCAGCAAATGGTAGTACGCTTGCTTGGTCTGGCTGAGGTCCCTAAACCTGATGACGCTGCGGATGCGCTTGCAATTGCAATCTGTCATGCACATAGCCTGAAACTAAAGAGCATTGGGATGAACCAGTCACGTGGGCATAGAAAGCAGAAGCGCTTACAGCCGTGAGTAGCTTGCCGTAAGCATCCCGAAATACGTCGGCGCTTCGTAGCTGTGGACAGTTACAGACATCGGAACAATTGTCAGTGCGCCGTGTAACATCAATGTCTGCCAGTAGGCATCGACTTTAGCATCGTCAAGAAATGCCTCGTCCCATTCAAGGAGTGCATCCAGCCGATGTTGAGAAACAAGCTGTGTGAAGAGCTCATCGTGGACTTTACTCGCATCATGAAAACCATACGGGCCATCGGCTGAATGTGCGTGCCCAAGATCGCAGCTGGCGATGAGGGCGATACGTTTACTAGATGCTTCTGCAATTGTTGCAATATGTTTGCCCGCGGCTACAAGTGTTTCTCTGGAAAGACTGCGATCCTCTGCCAAGACCACGATTTCACTTGGAGGTAACGATTGTTCAGCAGTGTAGAGAAGGGGAATTAGTGCCCCCCAGTCAAGTGGGAAATGGGCTTCATCACTGTCCGTAGTAAGACCGACATACGGTAGTGACGGATTTGCCAGCAGATCATTTGCAAGTGTGGTATCGATTCGAAACGTAGCTCCCACACGCACACCGGTCGGTCCATCAAGGAATCCACTAGCCGACTCGCAGAATGAAACCGAAATCTTGCCATCATAAATCAGTCCATGTGGCGTGATCACGATCACCGTCTCGACCTCGGCTGCCGCAAAAGCAGTGGCAATGTGCTCCATCCCTGATCTTGTCCCAGCCATAACAGTATGGTCATCTGCTAGTTCAGGGATGATTTCGCCTCCATGAGGCATGATTGCAGCAAAGACCAGTGGCATGTTTGATGCGGGCTCCTATCGTATATGGGGTAAATCAGACGCTTTTCGCTGCGCGATAGAATTACATCATGCTAGATATACGCCGAGTCCGGCTCGAACCCGATGTTGTCAAAGAGCTTCTCGCCCGACGCGGTGAGGATGTGTCCAAAATTGATGAACTTTTGGCCCTAGATGTTGAGCGTCGCAAGGTGATGACAGAGTCGGAAACGCGCAAGGCGGAGCAGAACCGTATTGGCCCGCAGATTGCACAGCGCCGCAAAGCTGGCGAAGATGCATCCGACCTTATGGCAGCATCCACAGAACTCAAAGCGCTTCTTGTTGGTCTGGAAGAGCGAGTTCGCGAACTTGATGCTCAGCAGGAAGCGTTGCTTGGAAAGCTGCCAAATACGCCACTACCGGATGTCATTGCGGGCGGCGAAGATAAGGCAGTCGTCCTTACAGAGCCTAGCCGTGCGATTCGCGAGTTTGATTTCGAAGCGAAGGCACACTGGGACATATTGGCAACTCTTGGCCTGACGGATGCTGAGCGGGCCGTAAAGCTCGCAGGCAGCGGCTTTGTCTTGTACACAGGTATGGGTAACCGCCTCCAGCGTGCGTTGATTGCGATGATGCTGGATAAACACACATCGAACCACGGCTACACCGAGGTAGGAGTTCCATACGTGTTGAGCCGGGAGTCGATCACGGCAAGTGGGCATATTGTCAAGTTCGTTGGCGAGATGTACCACGATGAGGAATCGGATCTCTACTTTGTACCAACGGCGGAGCCAGCCATGGTCAATATCTTCCGCGATGAGATTCTAAGCGCTGATGATCTTCCAATAAAGTTGGTCGCACACACTCCTTGTTGGCGGCGTGAAGCAGGGGCAGCTGGCAAGGACACCCGTGGCCTTCAGCGTGTACACCAGTTTGACAAGGTAGAGCTGTTCCGCTACGTCCGGCCTGAAGATTCGGATGCGGCACTTCAGGAAATGACCACGGATGCATGCAACATCCTCGATGCCCTTGAGATCCCGTGGCGGCTACTTGGACTGGCTGCAGGCGACATTGCGTTTTCTGCTGCCAAAACCATC
>JAURHZ010000258.1 GCA_030833025.1 Armatimonadota bacterium | reverse complement strand
TCCACTGACCGCACGCGTGGCAGTGAATCGCGTTTGGGAGCGCCTCTTTGGCCGTGGACTTGTGGAGACAACCGAAGACTTTGGTGTCCGCTGTGCGCCGCCCAGCCATCCTGAGCTACTTGACTGGATGGCAGTTGAGTTCATGGATTCCGGTTGGGATCTGAAGAAGCTGCACAAAACGCTGGTGCTTTCGAGCACTTATCGCCAGACCAGTGTGATCACGCCGGATGCGATGAAGCGCGATCCTGAGAACCATTTGCTTGCACGTGGACCTCGCTTCCGCTTGTCCGGTGAAGCAATCCGCGACCAGGCACTTGCGATTTGTGATCTCTTGGTTGACAAGGTCGGCGGTCCGAGCGTTCGGCCATATCAGCCAGCCGGTTTCTGGGATGAGCTAAGCGTTTACGGCAATCTCCGCAACTACAAGGCGGATTCCGGGGATGGACTGTACCGCCGGTCGATTTACACGATTTGGAAGCGGACCGCCGGTCCGCCTCAAATGGCAATCTTTGATGTCCCTGGACGTGAAGCCTGTCGTGTACGCCGCAGCCGTACAAACACACCGCTTCAGGCACTTGTTCTGTTGAATGACCCGACATTTGTGGAAGCAGCGCGCGTGCTGGCACAAAAGGCGATCACTGAGGGTAAGGGCAACGATGTTGGCATTTTGAATGCGATGTTCCGGCGTGCGTACGGACGTGTGGCGACAAAGGCCGAGCGGGATGTGCTCCTCGAAGGCACGGCGCTTCGGCGGCTGGACTATCAGCAACACCCAGAGGATGCGAATAAGCTGGTCGCAGTTGGTGCGGCAAAGCGCCCGGATGGCATTCCAACGGCGGATCTCGCGGCCTGGATGCTGACGGCTAGTATCATTTTGAACACAGATGAGCTCGTGACAAAGGAGTAGGTGGCGAATATGGCAGAGCAAAAGATGACACGTCGGGGTTTATTGAAGGCCAGTGCTGGTGCCGCCGGAGCGGTTGCGCTTCCATGGATTGTTCCTGCTAGTGCCCTCGGTCGTGGTGGCCACGTTGCGCCAAGTAACCGCGTGACGATGGCATTTATCGGTGTTGGAAACCAAGGCACCGGTGACATGGGGGGCTTTCTCCAGGACAACCGTGTGCAGGTGGTTGCTGTCTGTGATGTCAACTTCCAGAGCGGCGGTTACTGGAATGGCGGGACGGCTGGGCGCGAGCCTGCGCGGCGTATGGTGGATGAATTCTACGAAGAGCGTGGTGCGACAGGCCCGGGTTGTAAAGCGTATGTGGATTACCACGACGTGTTGCAGCGCTCCGACATCGATGCAGTAGAAATCGCAACCCCTGACCACTGGCATGCGCTTTGTGTGTTGCACGCGGCGGCGGCCAAGAAAGACATTTACTGCCAAAAACCGCTTGCGCTGACGGTGAAGCAGGGCCGTCTGATGTCAGATGCTGTCAAAAAGAACAATGTCATCTTCCAGACGGGGTCGCAGCAGAAGTCGGATAGCAACTTCCGCCGTGCGGCGGAGCTGGTACGCAATGGGCGTATTGGTAAGCTGCACACGGTAAAGGTTGGTCTTCCGGCTGGACGACCTGACTATGGACGGACGGCCGATAAGGTGACGGCGGGGGTGTGGCCGGATGGCTTTGAGTACGACCGCTGGCTTGGCCCAGCGCCTTGGAAGCCTTACTGCGCGGGCCGTACCCATGTCAACTTCCGCTGGATTTTTGATTACTCCGGTGGTCAGCTGACCGACTGGGGTGGACATCACCCTGACTGTGCACAGTGGGGAATGGGCACCGAATACACCGGTCCTGTCAAGATTGTCAACGCAAAGGGCAACTTCCCAACGCATCCGATTTACGACACGGCAAGTGACTACGAGTTCGAGGCCATTTATGAGAATGGCGTCAAAATGATTGTCTCCAGCAGGGTCAAGGGCGGTGTGACATTTGAGGGAACGGAAGGCTGGGTCTGGGCGAACCGCGGCATCCATGATGCAAGCTCTGCAGAGATCAAGAACAGCGTTATCGCGGACAAAGAGCTGCACTTGTACAAGAGTGACAACCACTTCCGCAACTTTATTGATGGTGTTTTGACCCGCAAGGAATGTGTTGCGCCATGTGAGGTTGCACACCGGTCGATAACGATTTGTCACCTAGGCAATATCGCGATGCGTCTGAACCGCAACGAGCTGCGCTGGGATCCAAAGAATGAGCGGATTCTGGGTGACAGTGAAGCATCCGCGATGCTGGACCGCCCATACCGCCAGGGGTATGAGCTCCCAACCGAGCTCTAGGCGTAAAGGGCAATCACCGAGGGCTTCACGGAATCCGTGGGGCCCTTTTGTTTTTCAAGGATTAGGCATCCAAATGGCATCGACAACCGCATTCGCATCCGTTCGGTTTTACTATCCGCCTGGCGACAAGCGGCTTTCGCACTGGCGTGTCATCCGATTTGACATTGCAAGTGGCAAGATTCTGGAGCACTGGACAGATCCATTGGTGGATGCGCTTCCATTCAGTTGGGATCCCATTGGAAAGAGAATTTTTTACACCAGTTCACGGCGTGGTCAGAGCGAGAGTGTAACTGAGAGTTTGGATTATCCAGGTGCAAAACCAAGATTCATTGCCTGTGGGGATGCCTACGTGAATCCATCACCTGACAACGAATTTTTTGCTGTGACTACAGGCTCATCTGAGTTAACCATTATTCGTCAACGAACTGGAAATGTTCTTTTTTCAACAGGAAGTGCATCTGGACTAGAGTGGATTGATAATCATCGGTTTCTGTATACACGCACCTTTGACAAAGGTCCTGATATCGGAACAAAGGTTGTGCATTACCTATTTGACCTACGTACCAGGCAAGTAAAACAAGACACTTCGTCCCTTGAGCAGTCAGAGGAGCCACCATTCAAAATCGAGAGTGAATTTCTAACCGATACGGTTAAGAACTGCATCGTGTATGCAAACGGGAAGCGTAAACCATTGGTTGGTGATACTGAGTGGACATCCCGATGGACGAAAAACACTATTCAGGGGCTACGCATTGGCGACCAGCTCGCAGATGGACGTTACGAAATTCATACGTATGCCCATCGTGCATGCGGGCAGGTTGTCGGTAAGTTGGACCCTAAACAGGCCAAAATAGTCTATTGGTTTTCATCACCAGGAGACTATCGAATCATCCCAGATACTGAGTGGATGCTTGGTTGGCCTCTTCAAGTCTTCACAAACTATGGTCGTATTGTTGTCGAAGAGCGTCCTCTCTATCGTGCACGAACCGACCAACCAGATAAGTGGGAGCGTATTTGGCCGGGTGCTCATCATTTGGGACAGGTGTGGTTCAGACGAATGGGTGCGTATGTTGGTAAAGGAATGTGATGGATTTGTGTACGCCTTGAGCTCTCAACCCGGAGGCTGGCTCGTCAACCCGACCAATGCCTCAAGCGTGCGCGCCGTCTGCTTGATGTCCATCTTCAAGTAGCGATCTCGCCCGTTCGATTTTGGTGTAAAGCGCGTAAATCCATCCTTTTCGACGCTCACCTGGCCCGGTTCGGAGAGCGTGAAGTACTCAGGGCGATCCGGAAGGACAGCATAGAGACAGCTTGCGAGGTCCCAGCAAGGACGCTCTTCCTTCGGCTGGCAATAGAGCTTGTAGGCCATCGGAATAGGATGCTTTTCGACATAGCCGAAATCTTGCGCTATGGATGTCAACGGATACCGCAGCGCCCAGCCGATCTCAAAGCCGCCCCAAACGATTGGCGTCGGCCACTGCTCTGTAAG
>JAURHZ010000257.1 GCA_030833025.1 Armatimonadota bacterium | reverse complement strand
AAGAGCCTGAGCAGCTGCTTGGGTTACCAGTGACTGCCCGTGATGGGACGCAGCTGCCAGTGCGTGCGGTTGCCCGTGTGGAGATTGGAAATGGCCCGAATGAGGTCAGCCGTATTGATAGCCAGCGCTACATTTCGATTGGTGGGAGTGTTCAGACACGCCCGCAGAGTGAAGTAGCAAAGGATATCGAGAAGGTGATGATGGGCATCACGCTCCCGGATGGCATGTTCTGGGATCTTGGCCGTCAACAGCGCCAGCGTCAAGAAGAGTTTAATGGGCTCTGGCTTGCGGTTGTGCTTGCGGTTGCGCTGATTTATATGCTGCTTGCAAGCCAGTTTGAGTCGTTTATTTACCCCTTAACGATTCTCACGACCGTTCCCCTTTCGATTGTCGGTGTGTTGTTAGGCTTGTTCCTTACGGGGCGTAGCTTCGGCCTCACAGCGTTTATCGGTTTGCTGTTGCTGGTGGGAATTGTGGTGAAGAACGGCATCT
Organism: Armatimonadota bacterium; assembly: GCA_030833025.1. Taxonomy (GTDB): domain Bacteria; phylum Armatimonadota; class Armatimonadia; order Armatimonadales; family Armatimonadaceae; genus CAIRTT01. The sequence continues at coordinate 3,287 of JAURHZ010000257.1, read as the reverse complement.
TGCTAATCGAGTACACCAACCAGCTGCGTGAGCGTGGGCTTAGCCGCATCGATGCCGTTCTCGAAGCAAGTCCAACGCGTTTGCGTCCGATTCTCATGACGAGCGGTGCGGCGGTTCTTGGGATGTTGCCGCTTGCGATGGGCTATGGCAAGGGAACTGAGATTCAGGTCCCGCTGGCGACAGCGGTGATTGGCGGTCTGCTTACGAGTACAGCGCTTACGCTGTTTATTGTGCCAGTGGTTTATACGCTTCTCGATGATCTTGCGCAGCGGATCCGAAGCAAGGCTTGATGGCGTAGAGGCTGAGGGTCGAAGGGGTTAGGCCCGGCTCGCGCCGGGCACTGGCCCGCGATGCAGCGTTGCTTTCACAACGAGTGGCTTCCCACGCTTTGGCTTTACCGTGATGACAAGCGGGTCGTGAAACGATGACAGCTGCTGTGGGTTGACCGTGATGCGGTGGACATCCGGGGCTTGCGTTTTCGCGATGACTCTTCCCGCTAACATCCACTCAATGACTGGGCGCTGGTCCCGTGTTTGAACATCCAAGCGGAGCGTCGTCGGCCCCTGCATCCGGATATCGCCGCCTGCGACCAGCTGCGGGACAGTTGCTGGCTGCGCGCCCTGTTTGCAGCGGTCAAGGAACCAGGGATTGTCTGTCGCCGCGCGATAGGCTGCTGCAATCTCCGGGCTTCCGAGAAGGGCGTAATTGTTCAATCGGCGACCAGGCTTTGCGTGCAATAGCGCATTCATACTCAACCAGTGCACTGCTTTGATACGCGGATAGCGGCTGGGGAGGGCGGTGTACAGCTGGATGATTTTGTCGATGCAAAAGTCGTCGCGACGGCGGCCATCCACTTGGCTTTCCTGACTTGCCGCCCACTCACCAATCATCATCGGATGACTGGCTGAGTAACGCTCGTAAACATAATCTAAACAGCTTGCCGGATGACGCTCGGGGTCCGGCCTCTTAATGTCATTGTCGCGGAAGTAGACCGAATAGAAGTTCACACCCACCCAATCGACCGAATCTGGGCCGGGGTAATAGCGGTCAATTTTGTCTTGCGGAATCCAGTTGGGGCACCAGACCATCGCGATGTTAGGGGCGATGGCATGCATTATGTCCGCGACGCGCTTGAACGCATCTTTGTACGCCGCAGGGTCACGGTGGTAAGGAACCCAGTTGCCATTCATTTCACCCGCGAACCGTAGAAAAACAGGTGTGCGCGTACGTGCGATGTCGGCTGCAAATGCACGTAAGTAGGAAGTGTCTCTTGTTTGCGTGATGTCTTTGATGTCCATCACGATTTGCCCACCCATCCCGCGACGTGAGAGCTGTCCTAGCCATTTCGTGGGGGCTGGTCGCCCGTACGAGAGGTACATAAATGCAGTTGCGTGGCGACGTCCGATGCGCTTATCGAAGTCCGACCAGTCGCCGTGAAACTGCCCGTTGTCTCCTGAAACTTTGCGGATGGCATCATCCCTGTCGATACACGCACCCAGAAAGCATCCACGGGATGGTTCGTTACGCGCAAGACTACGACTTGATTTCTCGAACTCGGTCAGCTGGTCCACCAAAAGGCGAACATCCTGATGGCAGAGCTTAGCGAGTGATGCGTAATAGTCGCGGGTGTTGGAATCGCCGCGGGCACCGAAAACTTTGCTGGCTGCCAGATATTCCCGCTCCGCGGTGGCAAAGTCTCCACGCTTTTCGGCGGCGATGGCGGCATCGTAGTGGCTGTCAGGAATCGGCATAGGCGATAGTACGTTGGTTATCCCATGGATGTTCCATTTGTTGATGGCGAGGGACATTACGAGTCATGGCTCAAAACGTCGTTGCAATTTGCATATCTTACTAAAGTTGTGTTAATAGAAACCATGAATACCCTCCTTGTACTGGCAGCCCTGTCTGCTGTTGCCACCGGTGATACACGCTCCATCAATGCGAATACGTTTCCGGGCTGGCATCAATATGGAGGGAATGCGCAACACACGGCCATTTCCAAAATTAGTCTGCAGCCGCTCCAGCGCATCGTATGGCAAACGCCGATTGACAAAGCCCCTCAGTACTCGGGGAGCAACCTGTTGGTGCACTACACAGGTCCGATGATTTCCCGATCGGGGACCGTTGTAATTCCTGTCAAAACACAAGCAGGCGGTAGCTTTGTTGCGGAAGGCCGGCGGCACACCGATGGTGCACTTTTGTGGTCCACGCCAACCGACTGGTCTGCACCGCCAAGTGGCTGGGGACCAGTTATTGGCGCTGCGCTCTTCCCACAACCTGGCAATAAGAACAAGACATCCCTCGTGATGGCCGCGGCCGGCGGACGTGTCATCATCCGTGATGATGTCGACTCTCCAACAAGCCGCACGCGAGTGTTGACGTTTTTCGGAGATGCTGCCTATCGAGCGAATCCAGCTGCGTACGACAACAATGTCAAAATCAATACGCCAATCACAGTCGACAATAGCGGCAACATCTACTTTGGCTATCAGGTAACCGGATCAAATCCGATTGGTCTGGTAAGTGGTTTGGCAAAGATTACTCCGACCGGAAGTGGCGTCAGTGCGAGTGCGGTGTACCGCTATAAGTCGATGTCTGCGCTCTCTGCTGGCCTGTCAAATGGCAAAGTGACGACAAACTGTGCGCCAGCTGTAAGCCTGGATGGCAAATCGCTTTACTTTTCTACCAACGGTGCTACGCCATACATTGTTTCCGTATCGACAGCATCACTTGCGCCAATTGCAGCCACACGTCTGACAGACCCAAACACCGGAAACAATGCTTGGGTCGCGGATGAAGGCACTGCATCTCCGATGGTGGCATCCGATGGAACGGTTTGGTACGGAATCCTAGAAAATCCAGCGGGTTCGAATCATTACCGTGGATGGATGTTGCGATTCAGCGCGGGGCTGACACAAATCGGTCGTCCTGGTGCATTTGGCTGGGATGACACGTGTTCGCTGGTTCCAAAGGCAGCCGTTCCTAGTTACAAGGGACCAAGCCCATATTTGGTGTTGACAAAATACAATAACTATTACGGTATCGGTGGGGATGGCCGGAACAAGCTGGCTATTCTGGATCCTGCATCTACCAAGACTGATCCAGAAACCGGCGTCACAGTCCTGAGGGAAGTGATCACAGTGCTTGGTATCACCCCAGACTACGATGGCCTCAATGGCAAGGTACGTGAATGGTGTATTAACACTGCAGCTATCGATGTCGCTGGTAAGTGCGCCTTGGTCAACTGTGAGGATGGCAAGGCATTCCGCTGGGATTTTGTTACGAAC
>JAURHZ010000256.1 GCA_030833025.1 Armatimonadota bacterium | reverse complement strand
CAAGAGTGACTCGACATGTCCAAAGCCTATGACGCGGCCTGGAGTAGGAAAGCGCTGGCGGTAGATGTCTACGGTAGCATCGGAGCCGAAGACCAACAGACGGTCACAGTCATCCCAGAATCCCGCATCTAGAAGAACATCCCCTGCCTCACATTTGACATCCCACGGCATATCGTCATCAACAAGTTGACGTCCGGTATATGGGCGGAATGCATACCGGAAAATCTCAGCCAACGTGGATAACGATCTAACATCGTCAGCGCGGACTTTTACTTTCACGGGAACACCAATGGCATACGCAACGATTAAGTACGGCCAAAGCGCCGTGGGAACCGATGATGCCCCAACAATCCCAACTCGTCGCAGTGGAATATGGCTCACAGTTGAATGCGCTGGCAGCTCGGATACTAACGCACGGAAAGCTTTGACGATTTCAGCACACTCGGCATCGGAATAGTCAAATGCTTTCGTGAAACTCCGAATGGCATGATCGTCCACATTTTGCAGCGCTGTAAACACGTACTGAAGTCGCTCAGTGCTTACAATCGGATGACTCATCATGGGTATACTAACGCACCATGGCAACCAATCCCAGCAACCCGCAACAACCTCTACGACCGGATGATTTGTCGGCAGGTGAGATCGTCTCCGAGCTGCTGGCAGCAACCCCTCCGACAGATGCCCGATACCCATTTCTTTTACTTTTGCGCGACAAAGCTGAGCGGTCTGAGAAACAGGCTGAGGAAGCAAATGAAGTTCTCGCCCAGTACGAGGCGGCATACGAAAAGCTCACTAAGCCTGCAAACCGAATCGTGTCGTACCTTGGCCCCCTAGAGAACAACCTCCACCTAATCATCGCTGGCGACCAAGAGTATGTATGCGAGCTTGATCCCAGCGTGGATGCAGCCGAGCTTGCGGCTGGTGATCGTGTGCGTGTCAATGATGCGTATGCGATTCTTGGCAAAACGATGAGTATGGCAATCCCTGGCGTGGCGAAGGTCTCGGATGTCCTCCCGGATGGCCGATTACGTATCGGCGCAGATATGCAGGGTAGTGGTGGCCGTGTCGTTACGGCTCCATCAGGATTTGTCGTCAAGCAGGGTGATGATGTCATTCTAGATGCCAGCGGACGTATTCCCGTCGACGTCATCCGCAAATCAACATCCACAGATTACTTCCTCGAAGATGTCCCCCAAGTCGGTTGGGAGCTAGTGGGTGGACAGGATGAAGCAAAGCGCGTTATTCGAGAAGCCATAGAGTTTCCACTCGTCTACCCGGACCTGTACAAGCGCTTCGGCAAGCGCCCGATGAAGGGCATTTTGCTGTATGGACCTCCAGGGTGTGGCAAGACGATGCTAGGAAAGGCAACCGCATACAACCTTACTCAGGAGTACAATCGCCGGACTGGCCTAAATGCGAAGGAGTGCTTTCTATACATCAACGGACCAAAAATACTCAATATGTGGTTGGGTGAATCCGAGCGGCAAGTTCGTGAGATCTTTGCGACGGCACGCGAGAAAGCCGCAGCCGGCCAACTTGTGTTTATCTTCATCGATGAAGCAGAAAGTATTCTCCGTACCCGTAGCTCGGGCCGGTTTACAAACATCTCAAATACGATCGTCCCGCAGTTCTGTGCTGAAATGGATGGAATCGTAGGCGCCGACAACATCGTTGTAATGCTCACATCGAACCGCCCTGATTACATCGACCCTGCGATTTTACGTCCAGAGCGCATTGATAGGCGTGTACGAGTACGTCGCCCGGATCGAGATGCCGCCACAGACATTCTGCAGATCTATCTCAATCAGGACCTCCCCTTTGATGGCAGTCTGCTCACGGAACATAATGGCGACACGATAGCAACATCTAAACACGTGGTTGAACAAACGATTCAGTACATATGGCAACAAACAGCGAAATCTGAATTCTTGGATGTCTATCTCCGCAGTGGTGGAACGACGCGCCTCTACTGGAAGGACCTTGTTAGCGGTGCCCTGCTCTCAAGTCTTGTAGAGCGTGCAAAGTCATTCGCGATTCGACGTGCAATTGAAACCAATAACCATGACCTCGGCCTGATGTTAAGTGACTTCACAAACGCTGTTGATGCCGAATACAAGGAAAACGAGATCTTTCCAAAGAGCGACCTTGTTGAGGACTGGTTGATGTTAATCGATCAAGCACCTGAAAATGTTGCAGATGTGAAGCCGATTCGAGGAGATACCCGAGGGGCTGGAAGTGCACGTATAGACTCTGGGATTATCTAAGAGTATCTGGAATGCACTGAGCTTGATGTCCTATATCACGATGAGCACTATACTCACCGTATGAGTCCAAATGGCAGCGCGTACGACTTTGTCGTCATCGGGAGCGGAGCGGGAGGTGGTACTTTTGCCGGTATCGCCGCAGCTGCAGGTGCTAAAGTGCTCGTTATCGAGCGTGGTCCAATACAGGCTATTCCAGGCAACGATCACTTAACCAATCAGCGACTAAGTGTGTACGGCCACAATGCTGGCCCAGATGCCAACCAGGTGAGGATTGTAGATGGCCGACGCGAGTTGCCATGGGCACCGAGTTATCAGGCAAACGCAGCGATGCTGGGTGGCGGTACACAAGTCTATGGTGCTCAGGCATGGCGCTTTCATCCAAACGACTTCAAGATGGCAAGCCTGTACGGTGTGCCAGAAGGCTCCAGTCTTGCGGACTGGCCGCTTGATTATAAAGAACTTGAGCCTTGGTATTCGCTTGCAGAACGGATGATAGGAGTCTGCGGAGCTGCGAGTAGTATGGTGCATCTGCCATGGACGACAAGCGACTATCCCATGCCGCCCCTCCCAGCTGGTAGACCTGGTAATGTCCTACGTCGCGGTGTTGATGCACTGAAGTGGCGATCATGTACTGTTCCACTTGCGATCAACTCGGTTCCATACGCTGGTCGAAAAGCATGCTTACAGTGCGAAGAGTGTGTGGGATTTGCTTGTGGAGTCAATGCCAAGAATGGTTCGCATAACACGTGGCTGCATCGGGGGAAGCTATCCGGAAATCTAGACATCATGACGGATACAGCCGTGACTCGCATCCACCACTCGATGGGTACCGTTACTGGCTTGACCTACGTCAATGAACAGCTTGGTGAGCAGACGATATCTTGTAGAAACCTCATATGTGCAGCTGGTACGATTGAAACTGCCCGCCTACTCATAGCATCCGGCTTTGACAACCCACACATCGGCAGAAACCTACAAGGGCATGTTTATACAGGAGTGACTGGACTCTTTAAGGATGAAATCCGCGATGGTATAGGTCCGGGACCAACGCTTGCAGTGACAGAATTTCTTCATGACAACGATGGCTATGTCGGCGGTGGAATGCTCGCGGATGAATTTGTAATGACTCCTATAACTTATTGGAAGCGGCACCGGGCACCGGGAGTTCCAAGGTTTGGACAAGATGCAAAATCTTGGATGTTGAACACATATTCACGTGTACTGGACATCAAAGGACCTATTCAAGATATTCCATCATCTGAGTGCCGTGTTGAGATTTCCACCAGTGAGCGTGACGTACTCGGAATGCCGTTGGTCCAGCTGAGTGGACATACGTATCCAGAATCCATCCGAACGAGTCGATTTATGTTCGAAAAGGCAAGTGAACTAATGCGAGCGTGCTGACAAAAACGGCAAATGAAATCCCTAATACTGTAGATATCCCTTTGGGCAATTTAAGATTATTTTTCATGGTTCGCACTTATTCGTTCTGTAATACTGGCAAGGCCAAATCCCGGAAT
>JAURHZ010000255.1 GCA_030833025.1 Armatimonadota bacterium | reverse complement strand
GCTTTGCACATTGATGTTCGTTTGGCACAGCGCTGTGCACTGTGGCGGCAGGTTTCCGATGGCTTGTGGGTGGAGGCCATTCGCATCCGCGATGGTCGGAACTTCCACGCAGCAGCCTTGTGGGAGATTCGAAATGTAGCCATCGTTACGGACATTTCCCATAAACTTAAAGGGATTACCGGTCACAATGCCTTCCAAAATATAGGAGCAATATTCGACGGAGCGACCATCGATGGCAGTCGTTTCAAATTGCAATGGGTCGACCTTTTCGTACTTTTCGGCCATCGCCTTGCCCCATTTGTAGTACGCTCCGGATTCGCCTCCAAATGCTGGTTCATCGCAGTAAAGAGCAAGAGCATCCTTACGGTGGCGGAACCACGGCACGTATTCCGAGAGGTGTCCCGTTGATTCGGTCATAAAGTAGCCAAACTGGCGGAAGACCTCGCCACGGACCTTTTCGTTTTTGTAGTACTCAGGGCGTTCAAACATCTCGCGGAGCTCGGGATAGAGGTCACGACCTTTGTGCGCAAGCGTCAGGAACCAGTCCATATGGTTTATGCCGCCACAGGTGAAGTCAATTTCGGACTTCGGTACATTGCAGTAACCCGCAACCAGGTCAAGCGTTGTCTGGACGCCGTGGCAAAGGCCAACAAATGGAACATTTGACACGCGGCCAAGCGCGAGGCAGTTTGCCGCCATCGGGTTTGCGTACTGCAGCATCACTGCGCCAGGTTTTGCGAGGCGCTCCATGTCTTTGGCGATGTCAACGAGGACGGGAATGTGTCGCTGTCCGCGGAAGACGCCTCCGGGTCCAAGGGTGTCCCCGATGCACTGATCGACGCCGTACTTCAGCGGAATTTCGTAATCTACTCCGTAGGCGTGGAATCCACCGACTTGAATCATGACGACGACAAAGTCAGCATCCCGAATGGCATCTTCGCGACTGGTTGTCGCCCAAGCCTTTGCTGGGAGATTGTTATCGGCAATCATCCGGTTTGCGAATGCTTCCATCCGGCGCAGCTTCGACTCGGTAGGCGACATTAAAGCGAACTCAGAGTCGGCAAGTGCTGGCGTTGCCAGAATGTCTGACATTAAAGTCTTACAGAAAACGACGCTACCAGCGCCAATCATCGCGATTTTACGGGACATCTTTTCTCTCCATCGAGACGTGGTTTTGCATTCTACGGCCGGATAGACGCTCGAGCGCCCTTTGAAAGCGCGAATTGTAGCTACTTGTGAGGATGCTTTTCTCACTAAGAACTAGGACGGCATTGCTCGAGTCCAACGTTGATAACCGTGTGGGATGCATCCAAGTCCGACGAGTCCATCGGGATCTAGCAACTCAAACTGTAAACGGTAATTCGTTCGACTTTCAAGTGGCCCGAAAAGGCAACAAAAGTGCTATTTTGCGGGGCCAGTCGACAACCAGCGAGTCAATTTGTGGATTCAAACGCCCTGAAAATCCCTGCATTGAAGTAGCAGAGACACCCGAACAACATATAACACCGTAAAAATATGGGTGCAACCATGGTGAACTTTGGGTAAAACAGAGCGTCTACCAAACTGGACCGCAGTGGTGGTGCTTGCGTCCCGGCTGCACCACCACCGCACTTGGCCGCATCACGACCTCCGGACGTCAGGATCGCCGAAGATGATGCGTAACATTTTTATCGTAATTCGAGGCGACTTGCACCGATGATGTGGCTTCGTGAACAAGTCGCTAATCTGCTCAGATAAACCTATAATCCGGTATGGCTATCCTCGTTACGCTTGCATCCATGATGCTTGTTGCGCCGATCACAACCTCTCTTTCGACGCACTACCTCCAGCAAATAGCATCCGGGCCGCAACCCGGCGAGAAAGCACCCGCCTTTAACGTCCTCCTAACAGATGGCTCCCCCGTCCTGCGTGAAGTTGAGCAAAAGACATCCGGCCCGGTGACTGTGGTATTTCTCACAGCCGTCGAACGTAGTGCGATGCCTCTCATCCGAGTTGTTAACTGGTACGGCGCAGAACGTAAGGCCGCGATGGATACCATCGTTGTCGTCCTACCGAAGGACCCAGTCGCGATGCGTGATCGCCTTCCAGCTATCGTAAAGTCCCTCAACCTCAAGGTGAGGTTTGCGATCAGCTCGGATGGCCCAGATGGCCCCGGTGCATACGCCATTAATAGCAAGGCGATGATGACCGTCCTCACCATTAAAGACGGCAAAGTTGAGGGCAATCTTGCCCTCGCACAGCCAGGTGTTGCCGATGCCAAGTCTGTTATCGCCCTTATGGCAAAGCTTAGCGGTGATGAAAAGCCACCAACACCAGATGAGCTAAACGACCGCTATGCCACGCCTCCTGCTGGACGACCAGCCGCACAGCGACCAGGGACCGCACCATCACCCGCGCCAGCTCCTGCAAAAGAACTTGACCTCTCAACACCAGAAGCCATGAAGAAAGTGATTGGAGATCTGGTCAAAGAAGTCGCCGCTCTCAAAGCGGAAGTAGCTGCCCTCAAGGCCACGGGAGCAGGACAGCCAGCCGCACAGCCAAAGCCCCCCGCTGGCCCACTGCCCGGCGCGGCGCCAACCGACCCTGGTGTCCTTGGTTTACTACGCGCATTTATTCAGCCAAGCAATACCAACGCGGATGTCGACCGGGTAGCCGCTGATATCGATTTGTACACGCGGGGAAAAGTTGAGCTCATCAAGCAGGCTCACGATGGCTGGGTACGCATCCTTCACTTGAAGTACGGCACCGAATACGCGCAAAAAGTCGGCGCGGAGATGGTCAAAGTGTGGAAAACAAAGCTTCCATAATTGCACTGCTGGCCGTTACAGCAACCAGCATCACAGCTGTGCTTGCAGCCGCGCCTCCATCCAGCGCAACGGAACAATCTAGCCGTGCGAAACAACAGTCCAACACATCCTTTCGGGTAAGTGTCCACCCGCTGTTGACGCGCCATGGATGTACGCAAGGAGCCTGTCATGGCTCTGCAGCCGGACGGGGTGGTCTCCGCCTCAGCCTCCTCGGTGGCGACCCGGAATCAGACTTCACAACCATCGTTCATAGCGCAAATGGCCGGCTCGTGGCTGGTCCCACACCCGATGAAACCCTCATCCTCAAAAAGGCATCCGGGCAGCTAAACCATGGTGGTGGAGAACGTATCGCACGCGGGTCGCAAGCCTATGCAACACTGAAAGCTTGGCTGCTTGCCGACATGCCACAGCCCACCGATACCGATGTCATCAAGGACCTTCGCATCGCATCCAATGTCTCCGACCTCCAGCCAGGCGCATCGACAGGTATATCAGTCAATGCATTGACAGCTGGCGGCACTACCATCGATGTTACACACAACGCGATTTTTGACTCCCTGGATGATGGGACAGCCACGGTCGCACCTACTGGTCGGGTTACAGCACGCACGCCAGGGATTGCAAGAATAATGGTTCGCTTTGGGGGACACACCAGAGCCATCGCCTTTACCGTGCCGCTGAACGCATCCAAAAGGCTGCTACCCGTCCGCCCGACAACAGGAATCATCGATCAAGAAGTGGGTCGAACGCACCAGGGGCTCCGCGCCGTGCCGGCAAAACGAGCATCGGAGGCCACCCTCCTCCGAAGACTCCAATTTGATACGACTGGCACTGCCCCGACAGACGAGCAAGAGAATCGCTTTGCCATTGCCTATACATCAACGGCTGGCATGCAGCGCTATATTGGTGACCTTGTAGCAACGCCGGAGGCCAATAACCGTTGGACGCGCGTGCTGCTGGATGCCCTCCGGGTAGACTCGGCGCGTATCGGCCCC
>JAURHZ010000254.1 GCA_030833025.1 Armatimonadota bacterium | reverse complement strand
TTCCTTGACTGGCTGGCGGTCTACAACACCAGGAGCTTTGACTTCTAGGTTGCGTCGTCCAGCGGCTACGATTGGACCACCATCATCCAATGGGTTTCCAAGGGTATCGACAACGCGTCCGACCAGTCCTTCGCCTACGGGCACATCGATGATGCGTCCAGTTCGCTTGACCAGGTCACCTTCACGGATACCGGTGTCGCTGCCGAGCAGAATGGCACCGACGTTGTCGGCTTCGAGGTTCAGCGCAACGCCCATCACGCCACCAGGGAACTCGAGGAGTTCCGAAACGGCGACTTCGCTGAGTCCGTAAATACGGGCTACGCCGTCACCGACTTGTAGAACGGTGCCGACGCCCTCTTCAGGGACATCCTTGCGGTAATTGTCCAGCTCTTGTTCAAGGATGCTGGCGACTTCATCGGGTCTTACTGCCACAGTAGTGTCTTCCTTGGTTACTTACTGCGCGACGAGCGCGCCGGTAGTGTTGATCAGCTGCTCGCGCAACCGTTCGAGTTGTGAGCGAACCGTGCCATCAAGAATGGTGTCACCAATCCTGACGCTAACTCCGCCCATCACGGATGCATCCACAATCGCGTGGATTTCAATATCTTTGCCAGTTCGCTTTTCGAGTGCAGATTCGAGTGCCTTTCGCTGTGCATCGGTGAGCGGTACCGCCGTCACCACTTCTGCAGCAGCAATATTCTTGTACTCACGTACAAGCGCCACGAATTCCACGATCACCAGCTGGAGGGCATCAATACGGCGTTTGTCAATCAAAAGCTTGACAAAATCCACCACCGTCGCTGAAACCATCCCGCCAAATGCCTTGTCAACCAGCGCTTTCTTCTTATCACCCGCGATGAGCGGATGATTCAAAAATGCGGACAGCTGTCCAGATTGCGCAATCGCATCGGCAAGCGACTTCATGTCTGCAGTTACCACATCGACTGTGCCTGCTTTTCTAGCATGGTTCAGCAATGCGACTGCATAGCGCCGGACGACAGAGGTGTCTTGCATAGGTTTGCTTAGGCCTCCGCGATCCCGGTCGCGATGTATTCATCCACAAGCGCTGCTTGACGGTCAGCGGAGAGGTTTTCACCGATAACGCGTTTGGTAGTCCCAACAGCGATATCGACGATACGCATCCGCAGCTCGGTCATCGCCTGCTCCTTGGCACGTTCTGCTTCAGCCTCTGCCTTAGAGACAATCTCATGGCTCTTCTGATTCGCATCGGCAAGAATCTGATCTCGGGCAGCCTGAGCTTCCTTGATCGCAGTCTGAATCTTCTCGCGTGCTTCCGCTTCGACTGCAGCCAAGCGGGTTTCATAGTCAGACTTGAGCGCTTCCATCTCGCGCTGCGCAGACTCCAGACGGTCGTATTGACCGCTGATGTCCGAATCACGCTCGGTGACGACTTTGCCAATCGGATCGAACACCATTTTCTTTGCCACTACTAAGAGAATGACAAAGCCGATGATGTTGACCAGAACGAGCTTCAGGTCGACATTGAGGTTGTTAAGAACGTCCATAGTTTATTTAGATGGCTCATGCCCGCCAGAGGCGGACATTACAGAGAATCATCCGGTTACGGGCGGCACGCCGCAACCGGATGCATTTCGATTACTTGAGGCCTGCGAGATCCGCAACGGTCAACGTAGGCAGCTTGCCCTGAAGCATAAAGAACATCAGGAGCGCATAGATGACGAGGGACTCGATAAGAGCCAACGCAATAATCATCATTGTCTGAATCTTGCCGGCTGCCTCTGGCTGACGTGCAACACCCTCAAGTGCAGCAGCAGCAGCTTTGCCCTGACCAAGACCAGCACCGATAACCGCAATCGGAAGACCCAAAGCCACACCGAGTGCGAGAAGACCGAGATACAACATTTCGCTATTCCTCCACAATGGCGGTCACACCGCCGCATCCCTAACCTGTTGGTTTAGTGCGCGTGTGCCGCGCCATGCTCTCCATGCCCCTCGTGGCCATGATCTCCATGATCACCGATGGAAAGAGCGATATACGAACAAGTGAGAATCGCGAAGACTCCCGCCTGAACGATAGATCCAAACACTCCAAACGCCAACATAGGCGCCTGGAATGGCACAATACCGGATGTCAGCACAGCTGCCATCGAAATCAAAACTGCAATCACAGTCTCTTCACCGAACACGTTTCCAAACAAACGCATCGCAAGCGAAAGAGGACGAACCAACGCACCGATCAACTCAATCGGGAAAATCAGTGGGGCTAAAGCCGGCATCGGACCCGCAAAGTGCTTCAGGTGACCGACAACTCCATTTGCCTTGATGCCTTCGTAGTTAAACATCACAAAGACAATCAAGCCAAGCGCAAAGGTAACTGAAATATTAGCCGTCGGTGCTGGCGTGAATGACCACGCAGGAGCCATCCCCTCACCCGTCGGCAACCAGTACATCGGGAGCACGCCACAGAGGTTCGAAAACAAAACAAACGCAAACACCACACCGACAAATGGCGCGAACCGCTCGCCGCCATGCCCAATCGATGCCTTCGAGAAGTGGGTAATCGATGCCACTGCCTGCTCAATCAACAGCTGACCACGACTTGGACGACGCACATCGAGCTTGCCCATTCGGACACGTGCAAAAACAATCAATGTCAATGCAATGAGGAAACCCATAACTGAGTACCACTCAGCAACGTGCTCTCCAAGCTTGTCGTGACGAACAGGACCTGAGTGACCACCACCGTGCCCTACCGTCGCATGGGTGCCTTCTGCGTGACCCGCTACTGTACCTTCATGCCCGGATGCTCCACCAGAAGGTGCATCATGACCTCCCTGTGCAACCTGCACGGGCATGCCGACCTTGAATGTTTCCGAGTTGTTCGCTTGTACTGATTGTGGCACCGTGATCAACCTCTATCGAATCTGCGTCGCGCTTTGTCCAACCATGCGCACCACCACCACTATCTGCAAGACCAGATACCCGGCAACGAAGGACATTAGTTGGCGCGTATCACCTAGACGAACCGACGCCCAGATGCACACCGCGACCAATGGGTATTTTACCAAAGCGAAAACGGACAATGCCCGTTTTTGCGCATTTGATTCGTTGATTTTTTCTGCAGTCAGATATTTACGGATGATGAGACTGTTCCCAATCCATAGCGCCTCCGCCAAAACCAGACCTGTAACAAATGGCCAAACAGCCCAATTCAGCCTGTAGCCAATGAGGACATTGATGATGACAAAGCCTAATGCTGCCGTGTAGATGGCAATCGGCCGGTCAGGGTTCTCACTTTCAACACGCAATGTCATTGTTCAGATGACTTATCACTTGTTGGGGCATCGGTAGCTTGTTTAGCAGCTTCATCACGCGCTGCAAGCCTGTTTGTCAGCTTAATCAAATTAGCAAAGCCACTTACACACCCGAGGACAAAGCCTGCAATCAAGCCCGCCGGTGCCCACTTCGCCGTCACCCACTTGTCAAGCGCAAGCCCAACTAGGACTCCCGCAATGAGAGAGCTAGTCAACGCGGATGCGATACTCCAGCCATCACCCATCGAGCGGGCTTCAGAGACTGAGATTTGCATTCCACGGGCACCCCGGATTTTCATTTCCGGTACTACAGGCCGCTCGAGCACAACGTTCGGAGGATCAGGTAAAGGCTCACTACGTGCCGCAGCGACATCGGATAAGAGCTTAGCCTCAAGGGCTCCCTCCTCATCGATGTCATCCTGGCCCTGAAGGCGCTCCAACATTTCTTTATCCACAAACACCCGCTGTCCCGAGGTTAAATGCCTCGTGCAGAGTCCGTACAGCCCGT
>JAURHZ010000253.1 GCA_030833025.1 Armatimonadota bacterium | reverse complement strand
CGGTCACCTTGCTGACCGACGATTGCTGGGAAGGATAATGTACCTACTGCCATGTTGTTGTGTGTTTCACTCCTTGCCGGTTTGTCCGGCGATTCTTTTTCTGCCTACACTCTGTAATCGCGATTCGATGCAGGTCTGTGACATCCAACTGGAAAAATACTGTTTACTTTTTCCGGAACCGCTTTTGTCCGCCTGCCCAACTGCGACTTACATTTAGTAATCGCATCCAGATGGATTCGTGTGACATTTGCCCAAGAACTTTTTGCCATGTGTCGATGGCATTCAGATTGAAGACTGTGCTCTCTGGTTGCGACTACATTGATAAGGTCGTTCGCGAGTGTCAATTTGTGACAACAAAGGCAAACAAGAATTGCAAGTACACCACAACGAATATTTTCGTACAGTCACCCTTGCAGCCTAACATTTCCGTGATAGCCTTGAAGGCTCGCTTCATGGTCGGAGCCACTTAAGCTCTGAACTTGTTATCGTTGAGTCATGGGAAGGCGCGCTCCCTTGGCAAAGTCAACGCCTTTAGGAAACAACCATGTCCCGAATTGATATAAACACGCTCGCAGCCAAACTGATTGCTCACCAGAATCGTACGAAAGTCGCCGCGTCGACAGCCAAACACATCAAGAATTTGAAGGATGATCTTGCGTCAGGTGCATTACGTTTTGCAACGGCGAAACTTGGTAAGGATCTTGGCTACCAACATCCGAACGTCGATGACATTGCGCAGATTGCAGTGACCGATTTCATCAAAACTGTTGAGAATGCAACATCACATACAAATCCAGCAGGTTTGCTTGGCAAAATTGTGGATCGCCGAAAGTTTGACCATTTCGATGCAACCAAAAGGCTGCCTAAGTTTGTAGATCTACCGGAAACAGACATATTAGAACGCATTCTCAGTATTCCGGCACCAACGCCATTAAGCCTGACAGTCACATCGGAGGTACTGGATGCAGTGTCTGACGGTCGAATTAGGGGAAGAGCAGCGGATGGAGTTCTGATGATTATCGATGGAGAGTCAAGTCTCGGAACATCCGATCGACAGGCTGTCAAGCGTGGTAAAGATAAGATTCGTGATTTGTTTGGCCAGAATAACGGGATATGGATATGAGTGGAAGTATTAGGCGTTCAAGTCTGAAAACCTCAGTTGAACAAGTACCGCTGAAAGACGGAAACGAACGTTGCCAGAGTAGCTACAAACCAATCGACTGCTAGGCTACGGTCATTACTTCGAGCATCGACTTCTTTAGAGAGTCGAATAAATGAATGCGTGTTACTAGATCGCCGATGCCAGATTAGTGAGCAGCCAATAGCGTTCTCTATCTGTTTGCGCTGTTCATGAAGTGCATCGAATTTTTGAAGTGCGTATTTTCCTGGCTTGATACATAACTCAACCTGAATCCGCGATTCGGTAGGTGCAACTACCAAGTTTAGACAAACACCACGCCGGTCGATTCCAACTTGGTACCATGAATCTGATATCAACGAACCAAATTTGAAACGATAGCCTTGTTGATAGCTGGCTTCAGTAACTTCCTTCCAGAAGGAAACTAGCCAGGTTTCTCGGTCTGGAACAAACGCGTACTTCTTCATAAGGGCCATGCTATCAAACGAAACGAAGTATCTGACTTATGGCCGATTTGGATGCCAATAACTATTGTCAGATTTGTAGTTGATGCTCAGCGTCGCTACTCACTGATTGAGCCAGTTATATTGCGACCGACATCTGCATTTCCGAATACTCTCGAAGATCCACCAACAATTGCAGATTTATGTACCTTTGCATTACCAAATACGTTGGCAAAATCGCTGACAGACGCATGACCAGAAACAATTGCGCGTTCATAAACACGAGCATTTCCAGAAATGACTGCTTTACCAAGTATCTGTGCCTCGCCCGATACATCCGCCCTACCGCAAACAGTGGAATCATCACCGATGACCGCTTTACCCGATAACTTTGCGTTATCTTTTACTTGCGCACGCCCCCTAACAACCGTTGAAGTACCTACACGTGCATTCCCACTAATCCGTGCTGAATCTTCTGCGGTTGCACTGTCAGTTACGACGGCCGAGTCGAGTACACGTACATCTGACGTAATCTTGGCGTTTCCACCGACTTGAGCATTATCAGAAACACATGCATATCCGGTTACAAGTGCATTTTCACTGACAATAGCATTGTCAATAACCCTAGCGTATTCTTCGACTCGAGCTGCCCCCAGAAGTTTTGCATTTCCACGTACTTCTGCATACCTGCCGACATAGGCTGTTGGGTCTACATGAGCGGAATCATCAACGATTCCACCTCCATTAGTGTGGTGATGAAACGACATTTTCTCCTCCGTATACTTCCTACATTGATACACTAAACCTCAATCTAACTTCGTTCAAGTAAAGTTGTGAACTTTGACGTACTCTAGCAAAGTCCATACTGAATCCAATTCTTTGGAATTTCTGTTACTTATTGGCACAAAAAATCTTTAGACCCCACATTACCGTACGATATCCACAATGCCATTACTGTATTACTGGACCGCCCAAAACCGGGAATGGGACCTCAACTACGGGGCATCCTTTCACCTAAACCAGAAGAATGCGCTTCTCCACGACATCGAGCCAGGAGAAAGTTTGTGGGCATTCACGCGACGTTCGGATGGCAAGTACACAATGGCGGCCGAACTTATCATCCGGGCGCGGACACGGAACCCAGAGACATATAGGTATGGCACCTACCGCGTGTGGGGCGATCTTGACCGGAGCCGCTATTTCGACATCGAACATCTGCCAAATGCAGAACCCATTATCCGGATGCTCAGCTGCAAAACAGATGCCAAAAAGCTTTATCACTCATTCCAAGGACCAGCTGCCGTTAGGCGCATCTCTGCCGATGATGATGCCATCCTGCGCTCGTTCTCCCGTGATTTCCCCACGGATGCCCGTGCAAAACTGCTCCCCGAAGACCAACTTGAAGCGGCACTCATGACCGACAACCCTGACCGCGTTCGTGAGCTTGTACGAGTTACGTACGCTGATGACATCCACCGCGACAGGATGCAACGTCTCCAGGAAACCATCGCCACACGGTCACGCCAACATGTGCTTGAGCTTCGTGACATCTATAATGGATGCTGCCAAATATGTGCTTGGTCGCCGCGAGCTGTGTATGGCAATGACATCTGCGAGGCGCATCATGTCCAGTGGATATCGCGTGGCGGTATCGATGCCCTTTCAAACCTCGTCCTCGTGTGTCCGAATCATCACCGTGCGATTCACCGCTTCGATGCCCCTTACGACTGGGCGGATAACACCTTTCAGTTCGGGGCATCCAGTGAGGCTCTGATGCTGCAAAAGCATGTCTTGATGCCTGTTGAGCGCTCGATTTGAACCCGCCTTCTGGATATCACCCCGTACACTTACTGGTTTATAAACAGTCACCACCCAGACAATAAGTCACACTGATATAGTCGACTCGGATATCGAGCGTATTCGCCTTAGACATCCAGAAGAGGTTTGACTGAAAATTCTCTTGGCACTCGCCGCGGTCGCCGCGGTCATCGCCCCAACGTTCGCCCAAGGCACCGGTAGCAGCTACAGCTCATCGTTTGTAAGTGGCTACACAAAGCGGAATGGCTCCTATACTCAGGGACATTTCCGCTCCACAAAGGACAGCTCATTCAGCAACAACTGGACGACAAAGGGCAACATCAACCCGTTCACCGGCTCCGCCGGCACCCGCATCAACCCGCCAAGCCTCTACGGTTCATCCCGGTCCAGCAGCTTCGGCAGCAGCTAT
>JAURHZ010000252.1 GCA_030833025.1 Armatimonadota bacterium | reverse complement strand
CGTTCGCGGGAGCCCCAATGGATACATTCGATTCAGGTTGGTTGCTGGCTACCGCAAATCCATTGGCTGCAAATGCCGAATACTCCGCCGCAGACCGCATCGTGTGGCCACGATAATCCCCACTAATAACCGATGTACCGGCATCTGTAGCGTCGACATCGATGACCGAGACGGTGATGTTGTCACTACCGCCGGCTTGCAGTGCGGCTTGAATAAGTGCCTGCGCCGCTGCGGCGCTACTGTCAGCCTTATCGAGAATGTTTGCAATTTCGACATCCTGAATCATTGTTGTCAGGCCATCGGTACACACAAGAATACGGTCAGAATCCTGAAGCGGATGGGTTGAAATATCGCACAGCACCGTTGGGCTGATTCCAATCGCACGTGTGACGACATTGCGATAGCGCGACTTGCGGGCTTCATCCTCGGTCATATGTCCGAGCTTCACCTGCTCGGCAACAAATGAATGGTCATCCGTCAGAGGCATCAGCACGCCGGAGCGTATCAAGTACGCACGGGAGTCCCCGATATGCGCTACGGTCAGGACCCCTTGGTGCACCACTGCGACGACACCGGTTGTTCCAGCGAGGGGTTTATCTTCGGCGGGAATGCCCGCGACGAGCTGTCTTGCAACCCCGTGCACGGCACCATTCGCGGCTGCCATCGCATCCCGAAGCGCATCGGCGACGGCCGCATTAGATGTGGCATCCGGCAGGCTACTCTTGAGCTTAGATTCAAGGGTGTCCACGGCGCTTTGGCTTGCGAGCTCACCCGCCTGGAGTCCACCCATGCCATCACAGACAATGGAAATCGTTTCAAAGCCATCGATGATGAAGTTGCTGAACGCATCCTCATTCTTTGGGCGAACGCTGCCGATGTGAGTTTTGGTGCATGCGTTGAGACGCACAGACATTGACATCAGGCGTAAACAGCATCCTGTGGAACATTAGATGCCATTACTGTCATCAAACATGAACCAAGGGCTACCGTATCACCGGCGCGTATCACCACGGGATGCCGTGCTGGAATACGCTCGCTGTTCACAAATGTCCCAGCAGGTGCATCGAGGTCTTCGATGGTAATGACATCATGGCGGATGCGAAGCCGTGCGTGCTGAGGGCTAACGCCGACACCTGAAACAACGATGTCATCCGAGATGGCTCGTCCGATGACCATGTCGCTACCGATTGCATGCAGCGTTCCGTCAGCGGTCATCAGGGACAATGCCCGTGCAACAGACTGAATGGAGTAGTTATCGACTGCGGGTACGAGCTTCGATGCCTGAATCTTCACGACCATCAGCTGGGTGTTCCCAAGGAGGAAGACATCCCCTTCAGAAATCGGCCACGCGATGCCTGGTGGAACAGGCGCACCCGAAAGGCGCGTTCCATTTGTCGATTGCAGATCAACCATCACCAGCTTGTTATCAGAAACACGCATTTCTGCATGGCGCTTGGAAACCATCGGGTCAGCGATAACGAGGTCATTCCCAGCGGTCCGTGACCGCCCAATGCGGAGGCCTGTTGACCCAACGGCATACTCATTTGACTGACCATCGGGCGTCGTCACACGCACCATCGCAACTGCCTGTGGAACAGCAGGAACTGTGCGCATCTCTTCATCCATATCTGGATATGGATAGACACGGCGTGCATTCGGATGCGGAACAACGCGCTCACCAACAACCTGCGTCGCTGGCGTATTCGGAGTACACGAATCTGGTGCTTGCAGCTCAGGCACAAAGATTACTGATTCCGTAGATACATCGGATGTCAAACTATGGTCCGAAACAGCTGGCGTTGATTGAACAGCTTCCGCTGAGCTCACATCGACAGCAACACCTGCCGTCGGAACGATGGTTGCTTGACCAACAGTTTTACGGTCATCTGTTTCTTGGAGAACCGTTTCCGCATCGGTGAGGTTCGCCTCGAAGCGAACATGGATTTCGATTGGTTCATCGCCAGGAATAGCGTACGAAATTTCCTCAACGACGACATGGAGGGGACCACGTGTGCGGTAGTTACGCTGCTTCATCCATGCTGCGATAGACTCCGCGATGTCATTGGCATCCATGAAGTCACGAACATGCTCACGATCAGCTGAGCTGTGCACTGCTACACGCAAAGTAATCGCATTGGCTACATACCAACGCCCATCGACACCCTGCCGCTTACGACGCTCAAGTGCTTGGCAAACTTGCCGCACGAACATCTGAGGGCGAAGTCGACCCGGCGAGCGGTTAACCCACTGCTGGAAGAAATCACGAACGGGCATGCGTTAGTATATATCCTTTCCCAGTTTGTGTGTCACCAGCTACTCCTTCAGTCCGGTCACGGACTCCTCAATAAAGGTATACTCGACGTGGCATGAACGCACAAAGTATTGCGCGCACCATGCTGAAAACACCTTCGCAAATTTACTTGCAAATGGGAGTATATCTCAGTGATTTCTATTCAACGCCGAGCAATCCTACTGGTTTTTCCAGCCGTTGCCCTCAGCCTCCTCACCGCATGTTCAAAGCCTGAAAAGAGCGGAAATGCAGGCGGGAATGCCTCCGCAACGCCATCCAAGCTGGTTTTTGGCTTTGTTCCATCCGTTGAAGCGGACAAAATCGCAGAGAACGCTCAGCCAATGGCAGACTTTCTTTCGAAGGAGCTTGGCATTCCTGTGGAAACATCCACAACGCCGGAATACGCCGGACTCATCGAAGCGATGGCATCCGGGCAGGTTGACATCGGGTCCCTCCCACCACTCGCATACGTCATCGCCAAAGACCGTAACGCAGCAGATATCATGCTCAAGACCAGTCGTCGTGGGAGTCTGACCTACCACGCGATGTTCACCGTTCGTGCAGACAGCGGAATCAAAACGCTCGCCGATACAAAAGGCAAGCGCATCGCATTCGTCGACCCAAGCTCGGCAAGCGGTTATCTCTTCCCAGCAAGCTACCTAAAGGGTAAGCAAATGGACCCTGAGAAGTGGTTCTCTCAAACGATGTTTGCTGGTGGACATGACTCGGCCATTCGCTCTGTGTATAACGGCGATGTCGATGTGGCAGCAAGCTACGATGATGCCCGTAACAAGCTGGAGAAGCAGTCTGCATATAAGGATGTCAAAACCAAGGTTGTCAAAATCGACCAGACGGCTGAGATCCCAAATGACACCATCTCTGTACGCAGTGGTCTCTCCCCTGAGCTGACCGCCAAAATCAAAGCAGCGTTCCTTAAGTACAAAGCGACACCCGAAGGTAAGAAGACACTTGATGATGTCTACGAAGTCGATGACCTGGTTGAAGCAACCGATGCCGACTTTGATCCGGTACGTGACGTCGCAACCAGCATGAACGTCCAGCTTGAAAACTTCAAGAAATCCACCGCGCCCAAGGCCCCGGCGGCGGCTCCCAAGAAGTAAGATACAGACGCAATGTCAGATGTTTCCCCAGGGGTAGCCGCGAAAGCCGCTACCCTTGTCTCTTTTAACAACACATCCGTTACCTACCCGAACGGCTTTACAGCCCTCAAGGATGTCACACTTGACTTCCACGAAGGCGAGTTCATCGTTGTCGTAGGTCTCTCCGGCGCAGGGAAATCCACCCTCATCCGAACCATCAACCGCTTGGTCGCTCCGACCGGTGGCGATGTCACCGTTCTTGGAACACCCATCAAAAACATTTCGGATGCCAATCTGCGCAAGACACGCCGCCGTATCGGGATGATTTTCCAAAATTACAACCTCGTCCGCCGCTCCAGCGTGCTGGCAAATGTCCTCACAGGGCGCCTAGGAGATCTGCCAACCTGGCGCGCGCTCATCGGGCTCTATACAAAGTCCGATAA
>JAURHZ010000251.1 GCA_030833025.1 Armatimonadota bacterium | reverse complement strand
TGTTAACGGACTTGTTATCGCCCAGTTTCAGATCAATCCATTGATTGCGACGCTTGCGGTGCAACAAGTCGTCCGCGGTGCGGCATTGTTGATTACAAAGGGCAGCTCTATCGGAATCTCAAACGAAGCCTTTGGTGCCCTCGGCAAAGCAAAGCTATTGATTCCAGTCGGCGTACCACCGCTTGCACTGCAGTCGCCAGTTTGGGTGATGGCCATCATCTTTATCGTGTTTGGCATCATCTTGAACCGCACAACCTTTGGTCGCAATACACTGGCAGTCGGCGGAAACAAAGAAGCGGCGCGCCTCGCTGGCATCTCGGTAACTAAGACCAAGATTGGTATCTTTCTGCTTCAGGGGATGGTCGCGGCATTGGCTGGCGTCCTCGCAGCAAGCCGTGTCTCGAGCGGCCAGCCAAATGCCGCACAAGGTCTCGAGCTTCAGGCGATAAGTGGTTGTGTGCTTGGCGGAGTTTCGCTCACGGGCGGCATCGCGCGTATTCAAGGGGTCGTCGTAGGCGTGCTGATTATGGGAATCCTGCAGAACGCGATGAGCTTACAGAACATCGATGCCTTCTGGCAGCTAGTTACAAGCGGTGGAGTCCTCCTGGTTGCGGTGCTGCTGGACCGCTGGAAGAACCGCGCATAGTCTGTCAAAACGCATGAAAAAATCCCCTCGATGCACCGCGCCGAGGGGATTTTTTATGGCCAGCTAACTGTAAGCCTTGTCAGCTTCGGTGGTTTACCTTGGCCGGCTGAAGCGCGACGGTACTCGCATAAGCCGCTTCAACAACTTCGACTGCGCGCAGGCCATCGGTGCCACTTGCCGCCTTTTCATGCAGCGTTCCGCTGAGAAGACTATCAACAAATGCGGCAACCATTCCACGGTCTATGGACGAGCCCCAGTTTTGGACGCCAACCTTGCCCTTGAGGTCGCTGTAAAGCATCCCCTCTTGGTTAAACATATCCATTTCCAGTGTGCCCTTGGTTCCGACGGCATAGAGGGTTACATTCCCCCACGTCGTGAATGACTTCGGGCGGCTCCAGCTTGCATCGAGGGTAGCAAAGACATCCTTCTCAAACTCAAGCGTGACAACACCGGTATCTTCAAAGTCACCATGGAGGAGACCATTACCTAGCTCACAGTAGACACTCTCAACCTCGGAACCCGTTAGGTCGCGCAAAAGGTCGGTTACGTGAACCGTGTGGTCCGTCACCGCACCACCGCCAGAGAGCTCCTTCTGCACAAACCACCCACCGGGACACATCCCCTGATTGGTTCCGCGCAAAGCCCGGATATCTCCGATGGCCCCGCTGTTCACCAGCTGTTTAAACTGTTGATAGGCTGGGCTAAAGCGACAAGGGAATGCCGTCATCAGGAGGACACCCGCAGCATCCGCGGCGTTAACCATACGCAGTGCAGCTTCTGGCGTCGTTGCTAGTGGCTTCTCGCAGAGAACATGCTTGCCCGCCTTGATCGTCTCAAGAGCAAACATTTCATGGTGGATGTTCTCACTGCAAATGATTGCCGCATCGGATGCATCCAGTGCAGCATCGAGTGCTGAAAAGACTGGAATTCCATAGCGAGATCCAGCCGCTTCTGCCCTTGCGGTATCGTTATCGTATACGCCGACAATGCGTGCATCTTTGACCGTGCTCAGCTCATGAATATAGGCATCGGCGTGGAGGTGGGCGGAGGAAAGTAAAACGATGTTTTTCACAGGGTGACCACCTTTCGGGTACGGGATGATTCAAGCGCAGCGGCGGCTACAGCGATTGCCGCACGGCCATCGGCGCCGGTCACCGCAAGCGGTGCTCCCTCCACAATCGACTTAGCAAAGGCTGCAACTTGCTTGTTATAAGGCTCGTCGGCATCGGCTAGAGGCGACATCGCTTCCTGCTTTTCCGCGGTCGAGAGGAACAGCGTCGCGTTGTTACGCGAGTCGTGTGTCAGCAATCCGCCATCTCCAGCAATCTCAAATGCATTGTAGGAAACCACTGGATCTGCCCAGCAGGCTTCCATATGCGAGATAACTCCGCTTTTGTGGCGCAATGTCACAAGCGCAAAGTCCTGCTTGCTATCCTCGCCAAGGGATTCGGTTAGTGAACGGGCATAAACACGCTCAACGGGGCCGAAGAGCCACAGGAGCCAGTCGATTTCATGGATACCGACATCGTAAATAGCCCCACCCGACTTATTGACATCATGGAACCATGTCCCCCAGAGCGGGAAGATCCCACCGCGTCGGCATCGAACAACAGCAGGTGTTCCGACCGCGCCGTTATCGATGGCACGCTTTGCATTCTCATACTCAGGGAAGAAGCGAACGACCTGTCCAATGGTCAGAAGCTTACCGGAAGCCTCCGCAGCAGCCTCAATGGTCTGGCAATCTGCGACGGTTAGTGCCATCGGCTTTTCGAGGAGCAGATGCTTACCGGATTCCAAAACTTTGACGGCTGTATCCGTATGAAAACAGGTTGGAATACATACGCTGACAACATCGACATCGGATGCCAACACAGAATCGATACTAGCGGTCGCCACAGCATGGAACTCTGTTGCCAGCTTATTTGCGGCATCAAGGTTGAAGTCACAGATGGTGGTAACAGTGGCATAGGGCACTTGAGTCCATGAGCGGGCATGCTGCTGCCCCATCACACCGGCGCCGATAATTGCTACCTTTAAGGTCGGTCCATTCATGCCGATGATTGTATCTGCCGAACGCTTGCGGCGATATACTACGCGCAAAGTTCAACCCTGCGAATTGATGCACACCGCGTAGTTGCCGTGTGCAGGTAACAAAGCATCGCAGCGCATCAGGAGCGGTGACATCAATGCAGCTTTCTCCATCCGGACCTATCAAGGTCCTGGTCATCCACGGACCAAACTTGAACCTCCTTGGCATGCGGGAACCAGATGTTTACGGCTCGGTGACTTTTTACGAGCTAAACGAGCTGATTGTGCAGGAAGGCAAGCGGATTGGCTGTGAGGTGCGCATCGAGCAAAGCAACCACGAAGGTGTGCTGATTGACCAAATCCACGATGCTCGTGACTGGGCTGATGCCATCGTCATCAATGCAGGGGCTTACACACACACCAGTATTGCGATTGCAGATGCCTTACGCGCAGTTCGCCTTCCAACCATTGAAGTACATCTTAGCAATGTGCATTCCCGTGAGGCATACAGACATGTTTCGTACCTCGCGGCTGTCGTCACTGGTCAGATTTCCGGTTTTGGCCCACATTCGTATCTCCTCGCAGTTAACGCGGCGAAGCGACTCGTGGATGAAGGCCGCTTCTAAGTCAAGTGTTTCGTACCTACACGGTACACAAAATCTATCAATTGTTTCACTGGAGTAATCACCATGTCTTTCCGTTTTTCTCGCCGCGTTGAAGGTGTTCGTGACTGGCTCGCATCACAAACCGATGCAAGTGCAGTTCTCATCACCAACCTCGAGCATGTTAAGTACATCACCGGTTTTACTGGCTCCAACGGCCTAGCCATCATTTCCAAAGATGCTGCCATTTTTGTCACGGATGGCCGCTACCTCTTGCAGGCAAGCGTCGAAGTGACCGGTTTCGATACCCGTATCGTTGGTCAAGCAGTATTGCTTCTGGAAGCTGCACGTGTTTTGACAGTCCAAGGATTTACCGGTGGGCTGGCCATTGAATCGAACACTTTGCCTGTGGATGCTTGGAACACCCTTGTCGGCGGACTGCCATCGAGCATTAGCTTGGTACCAGCAAGCGGCATTGTGGAAGCCATCAAGGCAATCAAAGAGCCACAGGAAATCGATGCCATCCGACGCGCCTGTGCTCTTGTTGATGAAGCCTGTACACACATCACCGAGATTGTCAAAATCGGGATGACTGAGGCCGAGCTGGCATGGCGGATTGAAGTCTATGTCCGTGAGCGCGGTGCAGTCCGGAT
>JAURHZ010000250.1 GCA_030833025.1 Armatimonadota bacterium | reverse complement strand
GATGAAAGCCAATCCCAAGTTGATGGAGCCATTGGGCGCCTTCAAGGTCATTGCCCCTGTGTTGTCCACACGTGCCAAATTCAAATCGTTGTTGGTCGCCACTTCGGTGGAAGATCCATCCAAAGCCAATGTGCCAGCAAAGCTGTTGAAATATGTCTCTGGTAATGTTCAACAAGGACTTACCGTTAGAACGCAGTAAAAAAAGTGTCCGAACATTTATGCTCGGACACTTTTTGTTTAGTAACGGGATGGTTTTACAATCCGCTCTCTGTGAGTGGGTCAGTTACTACAACAGTGACGCGTGCCACCTTATCGTTATCCGCAAGGTTGATTAACTTTACCCCTTGCGTTGACCGGCCCTGCTTCTTTGCTTCCTTTACTGGGAAACGCGTAGCCTGTCCATTTTCCGACATGATTAAGAGGCTTCTGGACTTGTCCGCGGATCCGGCTACAATACATGCAGCCTTGAGTGGACCTGTCTTCGCGGTGACATCGATGGTCTTTAGCCCCTTGCCTCCACGAGACTGGACCTTGTAGTCGACCAAGCCTGATCGCTTTCCAACTCCGTTTTCACCAACAACGAGAAGGTCAGCGTCATCTTCAGCGACATCCATTGCCACAACAACGTCATCCGGGCCATCGAGGGTGATACCACGAACACCGCCCGATGTTCGTCCTGAGCACCGTACATCGGACTCAGCGAACCGGATGGCATGTCCACGGGAAGTACAGAGGATTACTGTGCTATCGCCCGTCGTCTTGCGTACCCATCCAAGCTCATCACCTTCGTTCAGATCGAAGGTTTGCACGCCATTAGCTCTAATGTTCTTGAAGTCCTTGAGATCGCAGCGTTTGATTTCGCCGAGTCGGCTTCCCATAAGTAGGTAGCCCTCGGCATTTGCCAAGTCACGAACGCTTACGTAAGCAGTAACTCGCTCACCGGACTCAACGTTCAGAAGGTTGCCGAGGTAGGACCCCATGGCGTTCGTATCACGCTCAGGGACATCGTATGCTTTAAGGCGATAGACTTTACCCTTGTCCGTAAAGAACATAATCTGCTCGTGTGTGTTTGCACGGAAGATATGTTCGATAGAATCATCGTCTTTGGTCTTTCCTGCCGATTTGCCTTTTCCACCACGATGGTTTACGGCAAAGCTCGTAAGCTTCATCCGTTTGATGTATCCACTTGCAGAAATCGTGATCAGCGTTTCTTCTTCAGCGATCATGTCTTCTGGGCGCAGGTTTTCAGCTTCTGTGGCAACGATCTCCGTACGGCGGTCATCTCCAAATTTGTTTCGAAGATATGTAAGGTCATCCTTGACGAGTTGATCGACACGCTTCGGATCGCTAAGGATACTTTCGAGTCTTCCGATTTCTTTCAGAAGCTCTTTGTATTCGTTTTCGATTTTGTCCTGTTCAAGTGCTGTCAACTGTCGCAGCTGCATGTTCAAGATGGCTTCGGTTTGCGGTCCCGTAAAGCCAAACTTGGCCATCAAGGCAGAGCGAGCTTGATCTGTATTTGCCGATGCCCTAATGGTCCTGATGACTTCATCGAGATTTAAGACAGCAATCTGCAAACCTTCAAGAATGTGCGCACGCTGCTTGGCACGATTGACTTCGAACTTCGTACGGCGGGTGATAATTTCGCGTCGGTGGTCAATGTACTCTTGGAGCATCCCACGAAGACCGAGTACCTTTGGTCCACGTCCGCGGTCCACCAGAGAGAGCAAGATAACACCAAAGTTCAGGCGTAACTGCGTATGCTTTAGGAGTTGATTGAGAATTTTGTGCGGCTGAACATCACGCTTGAGTTCAACAACAACGCGCATTTCTGACTTATCAGTGTAGTCATTAATGCCAGTGATGCCTTCAATCTTCTTATCTCTTGCGAGCTCACCAATATGCTCAATGAGACGGCTCTTGACCACCTGGTAGGGGAGCTCGGTGATAACAATAGCCGTCTTGCCATTGTCCATCGGCTCGAGGTGGGTCTTCGCCTGCATCGTGATCGACCCACGTCCCGTCTCATATGCCGAAATGATTCCACGGGTGCCGTAGACCATACCGGACGTAGGGAAGTCAGGGCCTTGAACAAACTGCATTAGGTCAGAAACCGAAGCATTGGTGTTGTCAATAAGGTAAGTGATGGCATCGCAGATCTCGCGCAGGTTATGCGGAGGCATGTTCGTTGCCATACCTACGGCGATTCCACTTGAGCCATTACAAATCAGGTTTGGAAACTTACCGGGCAGAATCGATGGCTCACGGCGTTCATTGTCATACGTAGGAACGAAGTCAACCGTGTCTTTTTCGATATCCTCCATCATTTCCATCGCAAGCGCCGTCAAACGGGCTTCCGTGTAACGCATCGCCGCAGGAGGATCATCATCAACCGAACCAAAGTTACCTTGGCCATCAACTAATGGGTACCGCAATGAAAATGGCTGGGCCATACGGACCATAGTGCCGTAAAGCGCTTGGTCACCGTGGGGGTGGTAATTACCCATCGTCTCGCCAACAACCTTGGCAGACTTCAAGTGACGCGAGTTCGGAGACAACCCCAGCTCACGCATTGCATACAAAATACGACGTTGTACAGGCTTCAGACCATCTCGAACATCAGGCAATGCACGCGACACAATCGTCGACATCGCGTATCCAAGATACGACTGACGCATCTCCTCACTGATGTCAATGGTAGGTCCATCGTAATCAGACAGCCCAGAGCCTCCGCCAGAAGCAGGGGGGACATCACCGCCGCCATCACCGCCAGCTACAGCGCCAGACGGGTTTACTGCTTCATCCGAGTTTTCAATATCAGCCATATTTACCTTGGAAATCCGGCACTCAAAACCCTGTTTTTATGCCAGTTTATAGTGGTGTATTTTATCGTAAATAAGGGTGATTTTCGAGGGGAATTCGGGGTGGTTATGGATAGGACGGGATGTCAATCCAGTGCTGAATAAGCATCCGGGACAATGCAATTGGAGGAGGCAATTCAGGTAACTCATCAACACCAAACCACCGCGCGTCAGCAAGCTCATTTGTGTCGCAGTCAATCGAACCCGAAACCCACCTTACACGAAATGCAACCATCAGCTGATGAGGAAATGGCCATGGCTGAGAGCCCACGTAACGAACATCAGAAACGGTGACACCAACCTCTTCCAGCGCTTCGCGAACACAGCACTGCTCAAGAGATTCCCCCGGCTCAACAAATCCTGCAATCACCGAATAGCGGTTACCCCAGCCATCTTTTTGGGCGAGAAGCGTTCTACGCTCTGTATCCTCGATAAGTACAAGGACTGCCGGAGTAACTTGCGGATAGGCCGTATGTCCGCATCCAGGACACTTACAACCCGTATCCGACAATGTTTCCATTGGGGTCGCACAGCGAGAGCAAAACCTATTCGAATCGCGAAACTCAAGGCGCTGCACTGCAAGAATCACGGCTTCGACAACAGCTCCAACACATTCCTGAAGCACTTCGCGTAGAGTACGCCAATTGAGGGGCTCTACCTGATCCGATGACTCGATATCACGATTCACTGCCACCACTGGGATGCCGTCGATGAACCCGACCGGAATACCAACTTCGAAGAGATCATCACTACAGACCTCTTGCGGTACATTCCCGTTGGGAAGTAGGACCCGGCGCTCATTAACAGCAATAACATAAACGGATGTACCACTCGAAACCTTACATCCTGCATCGCGTTGAAAAACCATCAGAATACCTGTCCACCCTTGAACGCAAGTAATCCAAAGGCGCTATCGATCTGAACTACCTTTTCAAAACCTGCCTCACTAAGGCGGCGCTTTGTACCACGCATCATCGTTGAACCGTTTCGGGATTCAGGTGACCCAATGTAGTGAAAGAGCACCCCTTTACGTGACAAGAGGCGGTGTAGCTCTGCATAAAACGTCTT
>JAURHZ010000024.1 GCA_030833025.1 Armatimonadota bacterium | reverse complement strand
TCGTTAATCCTTCTAACATTGGTCCTTGCCATAGGATGTGCACTCCTATGGCAAGCGATGCCTGCTATCAAGGCATTGGGTCCTCGCTTCCTGACGGGAAATGAGTGGGATGATGCAGCTGGCAAGTATGGAAGTGCAGCCTTTCTTTCAGGAACGCTGTACTCAAGTGCGATTGCCATTCTGGTTAGTGTACCTATTTCGATATGCAGCGCAGTTTTTCTCGCTGAGCTTGCACCGAAATGGATTCGCCTTCCCATCACTTTTCTGATCGAACTCCTCGCGGCTATCCCGTCCGTGGTTTATGGCTTGTGGGGTATCTTCGTGTTGATCCCAATGCTGCGGGACAAAGTGATGACGCCTGCCCTGTCGTCGTCCACAATCACGAAAATACCGGTCGTAAAATCGCTTCTTGCCGGCGCGGGCTATGGACCGAGTATGCTAGCGGCCGGTCTGATCCTTGCGATTATGATCACTCCGTTCATCACGGCCATTTGTCGAGACATATTGCTAGCCATTCCAACGATTCAACGCGATGCAGCAGCTGGACTTGGCACAACGCAAGCGGAAACCATCGTCAAAGTTGTCCTTCCGAGTGCAGCACCAGGCCTTTTCGGAGCTGTGATGCTCGGATTTGGACGAGCATTCGGCGAGACAATGGCTGTAACGATGGTTATCGGGAACATGACACCCAATACACCCGATGGTCGTTCCATAGCACTATTTGATCCGGGTTATACGATTGCATCGGCAATGGCCAATAAGTTCACCGAGGCGACTCCAGGTATCGCGACTGCAGCCCTCATCGAACTTGGTCTAGTTCTGTTTGTGACATCGATGGTCATAAACCTCGTTGCCCGTTCACTCGTAAAATTCGCATCGCGAAGGTTATCCGCATGACACAGCTAGCTAAAACGCCTGTGCTGCTTCAACGACGCGTCATGAACGCATTGTTTCAAGCCGTCTGCGGGCTGTGCGCCATCCTTGCTATTTTGATACTCGGATATGTTCTCTGGTTCCTACTTAGCCAAGGAATAACCTACTTCAAACCGAGTTTTTTCACAAACTTGCCAGATAATGTAAACCCCGCTCTTGGAGGCATTAAACACAGCATCATCGGGAGTTTGAACCTTCTCGGCATCGCACTCTGCATCTCACTACCTATAGGTATTCTCAGTGGTGTGTATCAGGCAGAATCCAGCGGAAAGCTTTCCCACGTTGTTCGCTTCTTAACGGATGTCCTAAATGGAATTCCAAGCATCGTGGTAGGTTTGTTCGTGTATGCCATATGGATACTACCCTATGCTCTAAAGCATCCAGGGCAAGGATATTCCGGAATCGCGGGCGGTACTGCTCTTGGCATCATGATGATTCCTCTAGTGATGCGCACAACAGATGAAATGTTGCGCCTTGTTCCGCAATCGCTTTGGGATGCATCTCTGGCCCTTGGAACGCCACGATGGAGAACCATGCTCCTGATTGTGCTGCCAGCTGCCCGAAATGGGATTGTTACTGGTGTGATGCTCGCACTCGCACGTGTCTCAGGTGAAACAGCCCCACTACTGTTCACAGTTCTTGGAAACGAGTTTCTCGGTCCCATTACTGGTCCAACGGATGCGCTGCCGCTTCGCCTCTACAAGTATGCAACGTCATCAGATCCGGTTCAGAATTCTATGGCTTGGTCAACGGCACTCACGCTGCTCCTGATCATTCTCATTCTTAGCATCCTTGCACGGTTCCTTACACGAGCTGGAAAGCGTATATAAATCCATGCAAACTGTTCCTTGTGTCACAGTCAAAAATGTCTCGTTCTGGTACGGAATTAACCAAGCTCTTTTTGACATCAATATGGTTATCCCGCAGCACGCCGTTACGGCGTTTATCGGTCCCTCGGGATGTGGAAAATCTACATTTCTTCGTTGTATCAACCGGATGAATGATCGCATTGATGGTGCGAAAATGACTGGTACCATTCAACTCAATGACCAAGACATCCGTGACCGGACAGTCTCAGTTGAGGCTTTGCGACGAACAGTTGGGATGGTCTTTCAAAAACCCGTGCCGTTCCCGATGTCGATTTATGACAACATCGCATTTGGACCTAGAACACACCGATTGGCAAGCGGCCGAATGCTGGATGAGCTTGTCGAAAAGTGCCTTACAGATGCAGCACTATGGGATGAAGTGAAAGACAAGCTGAAATCATCCGCGATGGCACTCTCAGGCGGTCAGCAACAGCGTCTATGTATTGCACGGACACTCTCCGTGTCACCGGATGTCATTTTGATGGATGAACCATGTAGTGCATTGGATCCAAACAGCACGCATAGGATTGAAGAGCTGATCACCCGCCTGAAAACCGACTACACCGTGATTATCGTGACGCACAACCTGCAGCAAGCCAAGCGCATCTCAGATGTAACTGGTTTCTTCCTACGCGGTGAGTTGGTCGAATTCGGACCATCAGAAACAGTTTTCACCACACCTAGGCGCACGGAAACGGATGACTACATTAACGGTCGTTTTGGCTAAAGTAGTCTCCCGTTGTTATTTGCGTCAGCTATAACCTAACCGCTCACTGCTTTCCAAGCACGGACAACATCTGCGGTTGCTTTGCTCTTATTCAGTGTGTAGAAGTGCAACCCGGAAATGCCTCCGGCAACAAGTCCTTCAACCTGGGCCAATGCATGCTCCTGCCCAATCCGAATTACCGATTCAGGTTCCGCTTCAGCTGCTTCGAGACGAACCAGCAGTGGATGGGCAATCTTTGCACCGCAGCGCGTCACAAAACGTTTGATTTGTGACACGTTGGTAATCGGCATAATGCCTGCGACAAGTGGCACATCGATGCCGTGCTTTATGAGCATGTCCCGCCACCGGAATAGATCGTCATTATCAAAAAATAGCTGCGTGATGATGAACGAAGCTCCGGCATCCAATTTTGACTTTAAGTGTTCGATGTCACGGGTGATATTGAGGCACTGCGGGTGGCCTTCTGGATAACCTGCAACGCCGATACAGAATGGGTGTCTATTGGCAGCAAACTGTACAAGGTCAGTGGCATATTGAAATTTGCCGCCAGGAACTGCTTGCCCTGGTTCCAAATCGCCCCGTAATGCCAAAACATTTTGCACGCCCTGTTCCCACAACGTATCCAAATGAGCTGCCATCTCTGCCTCTGAGTGATGGACACACGTTAAGTGCGACATTGAGCGGATGCCAAGCTCAGATTGAATCCGTGTCGTCAAACGAAGCGTCGCCGATGTTCCTTCACCTGTACGCGTTATCGAGACAAAGTCAGGCTGAAGGTCCTGCAACCGTTTAATAGCCTGCCAAAGTAACGTCTCTCCGTCGTCCGTTTTTGGCGGAAAAAACTCGAAGCTAACCGTTGGACGGCTACTCTTAAAAGCACTTGTGATACGCATCGACATACTCCCACATCCTACCATCGACATCCGCAAGCGAGGTGATACCCTGTGCGTGTGTCTGTCCTAATTGTCATTCCCACATACAATGAGGTGGCAAACCTCCCCGTTATCGTTCAGCGTGTTCGGAAGGAAGCCCCCTCGGCGCACCTGCTGATTGTTGATGACACATCACCAGATGGTACGGGCGAGCTCGCCGACGAACTTGCGAGCAAAGACTCTGCGATACATGTGCTTCATCGACGTGAAAAAGATGGCCTTGGTCGGGCATACGTTGCAGGATTTGAGTGGGGCCTTGCCCGTAACTATGATGTCCTAGTCCAAATGGATGGCGATTTGAGTCATAACCCATCCGATGTCCCTCGCCTTGTTGATGCACTGGGTAGTGCAGATTTGGTCCTTGGAAGCCGGTATGTGACCGATGGCGGCACAGTCAACTGGGGTGTTGGAAGGCAGCTTCTCTCACGCGGCGGTAGCTTCTACGCACGAACAATCTTGGGGCTCCCCATTCGTGATGTCACCGGTGGCTTCAAAGCGTGGAAGGCTACAACGCTCCGTGCAGTAAACCTCGCTACGATACGCTCAAATGGGTATTCCTTCCAAGTGGAAATGACATACCGAGTTGCCTGCCTCAAACTAAAAATTCACGAAGTGCCAATTATCTTTGCAGATCGTGTAGACGGCGTATCGAAGATGAGCAAGAAGATTGTCATCGAGGCGATGCTCATGGTTTGGCGATTACGATTTTCCGACACCAAGCAGTGGCAAAGACAGTCCTAATCCTCGGAGACCAGCTCTCCAGGGACTACATCAGTGCACTTGGGACCGATTCCTCTCTGGATACAGTCCTGATGATCGAAGATTGGTCGCTCGTAGAACGAAAACCTTACCACAGAAAGAAGATTGCCCTTGTTTGGAGTGCGATGCGCCATTTCAGGGATCAACTTAGAGAAGCAGGCTACACCGTTGACTACAGAATCAATGCATCCATCGTTGATTGCATCGAACAAAGTAGTGAACCTGTCGTTTGTATTGAGCCACGTGAACATGGAATCCATACAATACTCCTGAATTCTGGGGTAAATTTCGTAACGGATCCGTATTGGTATACATCCAAAGGTGACTTTTCCAACTGGATGAATTCACGCACACAGCCTCGTCTCGAGCAGTACTACCGGATGGTCCGATTACAAACCGGATATCTGATGGACGGCGACAAACCTGTTGGTGGCGTCTGGAATTTTGATAAGGAAAACCGAAAGCCCTTTCCGAAAAACCATCAAGCAATCCTACAGCCCTACTTCGTTCCGGACAAAATCACGGAAGATGTTATGGCTATCGTCGCTCAAATTCCTAACCTTACGGGCGATCTGAAGAACTTTAGTGAACCAGTGACGCGTGATGCTGCACTAGAGCGACTGGCATGGTTTGTCGAGGAAGCACTCCCAGACTTTGGACGTTACGAAGACGCAATGTCAGCACATGACATGTATGGTTTTCACAGCATCCTTTCACCGGCACTCAATCTGTCCTTGATATCGCCCGCGGAGTGCATTGATGCAGCACTAAAGGCTTATGTGACTAATGCCGCACCATTAGCGTCTGTCGAGGCGTTTCTGCGTCAAATCCTTGGGTGGCGCGAGTATATGTACCATCTCTACGATTGGCTAGGAAGCGCAGCTTGGGATGAACATAACGCGCTTCACGCAACCGAGCCACTTCCAGATTTCTACTGGACAGGTGAAACGCAGATGCGTTGTCTACGAACAACCATCACAGATACGCTTCGTACCGGGTATGCCCATCACATTATTCGCTTGATGGTCCAGGGTAACTTTGCGCTCCTGCTAGGAGTCAAGCCAGCAGAGATTCGCGATTGGTTTTGGGCTACGTTTCTCGATGCCTATGACTGGGTTGTGACACCCAATGTGATCGGGATGAGTCAAGCGGCAGATAATGGTCTCACGGCGAGCAAACCATATGCGGCTAGTGGCGCGTACATCAACCGGATGAGTAACTACTGTAAAGGCTGTCAGTACGAGCCAAAGGTGTTTGCCGGGGCCGAGGCTTGCCCATTCACGACGCTCTACTGGGATTTCCTCATACGTCATGAAAATACATCGCTAGCTACCACGCGTTTGTCAACAAACTACTTGGCTCTACGTGGGAAAACTCAGGAAGACAGAGATGCAATCGCTGCCCGGCGTGAGCAGCTAAAGCATCTAATGGCCTCGCATCAGCTGTAGAGATTTCAGCCTTCTACGGTAGTGCTAGGTTCCTCTGTACGCTCGGCAGCTGTCAAAATCAGCGGTCCATCTTCCAGAATCGCCACGGTGTGCTCAAAGTGAGCTCCCAATGTACGGTCGGCTGAGATGATAGTCCACGGGTCATCCCCCGTATGTGCGACTGTCCCGCGCCCGGTGGTGACCATCGGTTCAATACAAAACGTCATTCCGACGACAAGCTTTGGTCCAAGCCGTGGACGGCCATAACAAGGAACATCGAGGCCTTCTTCATGCGGAGTCTGTCCGATGCCATGACCTACAAGATCCCGAACGACACCAAAGCCATTTTTTTCGACGTGGGACTGGATTGCATGGGAAACATCGCCCATGGTATTTCCAGCGACTGCTTTGCGGATAGCGTTGTAAAGGGATGCCCGCGTTACGGAAACAAGCTTCTCAGCTTTAGGGGTCTTTGGAGTGCCGACAATTGTGGTGATAGCTGAGTCAGCACACCATCCATCAAATGTCGCAGCGATGTCCAATTTGACAACATCACCATCACGGATAATTCGATCTGCCTTGGGTACACCGTGCAGGACTTCATTGTTGATGGATATACAGCTATTGTGAAGATACTGGATGTCTGAAAACGGTGGTTGATAATTTTTGAGAGCAGAAACAGCACCAAATCCCGCTAGAATCTCGCCAGCAAGGACATCGAGGTCAAGCGTGCTCACACCCGGTTGCGCTGCATCTTTCATCGCTTTAAGGGCAGCCGCGACAGCCTTGCCAGCCTCACGCATTTTTGCAAGGTCATCCGCGCTCTTAAGAGTAAACTTCACCATTCGTTCTCGACTCATTTCAAACTCATTCCGGCATTACAACCCGCAGGTTACGAACCGTGACGCCTTCCGCTGAAAGCAGACTGAGCTGCAGTTCTGCAAGCTCAGGTGCACGTCGGGCAGTTGCAATTCGACCGCCACTCGCTACAACGCGGTGCCAGGGTAACTCCGATGGACAATCACGCATTGCCGCACCAACCATCCTGGGTGTTATGCCCAGAAAGCCTGCAATTTCACCGTAGGTACAAACAGATGCTGACGGGATTTGGGCTACAAAGCTGTAGACCATCTCCCGCCAGTTTTGTGACGTTTCGCTATGCGATTGATGCTTGATCAACCGTTTCGCGCAACGTTTCAGGATCGATAGTCGGAGCCAATGGATTCTCTCCAATACGTGGATAGGCCGTTGGGATGTCGGTTACTTCGTATTCAAGATTATCGATGTGCTCGCGATCGGCTTCATTGTTCGGGTCGAGAACCTGTACAAAGCGCTCGAGGCGCGCTGGCCGGTGTGCGGCAGCGACGAGGTCCTTTGTCCGCTTGTCATCCGGGGATCCAACGATGTGTACGATCACAGGCATCGCCAATGCTCTGATACTTGCAAGCGCAAGACCCGCTGCTAGGAAGCCCATTTGAGGAGCTGCAACTTGCAGTGCAGTGATGTTCTGTGTACCGGTAGTACGATATTCTTCCTCGCCAGTCGCAAGGAATAGACGCAGGAATGCATCGGCAGCGATCATGTTATCTGGAAGGTCTTTAGTACCGAACTTCAAGTGTCCAAGAGCATCTTCGCGGATTGGATGATCGTGGAATGCTCCACCAGCACGGTCAATCAAGCGATTTTGCATCCAAACGGCAATCAGCTCAGCGAGCATCAACCACTTATCGCCAGCTCCGGCTTCGTAGAGGTCAACAGCAGCGGCTAGCACACGTGCAGCATCCGCAAGTAGCCCGTCCGATGCGCCATCGGCTTCTGAGTGGCGTACACATCCATCTTCAGCAACAAGGTTTGCCACACGGTCCATAATGGCAACTGCTTTGTCAAGCGCTGCGGCATCACCGGTTGCTTGCCAATAGGAATACCAAGCACGTGCAGCCTGGGCATTTGCACCGGAAACAAATGTCTCATCTATCGCCGGAGAGTTCCATTCACGGCGCTCGTCTTCTGGCTGTGAATAATACTCGCCATCCGCGAACTGGCTTGAGCCGTATCCAGCACCTTCGATTACAAGCTCGGTATCCAGGTATCCGAGGGTTTCCGTAGCGAGATTCAACCACGCACTGTCACCCGTAGCTTGGTAAACACGAGAAGCTGTGCGTGCAATGCTTGCATTGTCATCGAGGAGTTTCTCGATCATCGGATTCCGCCAGTCAGCGGTCTGGCAGTAGCGGAAGAAACCGTGATTTACGCCATCGTGTAGCTCACCACGTGTGAGGGACATAAGGGTGCGGTCCAACATAAACCGCAAATCGGGATCCCCTGCTCCTTCACGATACGAACGTACCAGTGCATCGGATACAAGGTCCAGCACATCCACATGTGGGAACTTCTGTCCCGAGTGACCAAAGCCTCCAAACGCAAAGTCAAATTCGAACTTCGATGCCATCAAGATGTGTAATGGAAGCTGCGGCTGAAGAGGAGCGCTTGGATCGAAGGCAGGAGGGGTGTTCTGCTGGCGAACCTGGAGACGAAGCTGGGTGATGTGTGCGTTGAGCGCATTTTTGTCACCACGATACTGTGCCAGCACCTGTGGAAGGAGCTGAGCCATATGTTCACGAGGAAGCGCATTGCCTCCCCAGAGGAGGTCACCTTCACCGGTCAAGATACACGTTGATGGCCATCCACCCTGTGTATAGCGGGCATTAATTTCTGGCCGAACATCGGAGTCAACGCGGACAGGAATGTAGTTTTCGTTTATGTAGGAAGCAATTGCTTCGTTTGCGTAGACATCGGTGTCAAGCTGGGCGCAAAATTGGCACCACTTAGCCACGATGGACAAAAGGACGGGTTTATCCTGATCGCGTGCGTCCTCGAATGATGCATCCGACCACGGACGCCATTGAACCAAACTCATATTTTGACCTGCTCTCATGAATCTCGGTCTAGAGCCATCAGCCCTACACGTTTAATGTTGTCGGATTATATCGCTGTGTTCATCCCGGTGATTTGGCCGATGGTAGGCTGATGCATGGTAAAATCCCGCCCGGAATTGGGGATTTTTCCCTATAGGACGGTTGCATGGCTCTACTAGAACTCACCAAGGTTGTAAAGCGTTTCGGGGGTCTGACTGCAGTAAACGATGTCAACCTATCCATAGAGGAAGGAACGCTGTGCGGTCTTATTGGCCCCAACGGAGCGGGCAAGACAACCGTCTTCAACCTTCTTACTGGAGTCTATGCTCCG
The DNA here is from genome assembly GCA_030833025.1 of Armatimonadota bacterium. Lineage (GTDB taxonomy): Bacteria > Armatimonadota > Armatimonadia > Armatimonadales > Armatimonadaceae > CAIRTT01. The sequence continues at coordinate 6,095 of JAURHZ010000024.1, read as the reverse complement.
ACTGAGGGCGATATCCGCTTCAATGGCACAAGTATCGCCGGGTGGAAACCCTATAAGATCTCTCGCGCTGGAATCGGACGTACCTTTCAAAATATACGTCTTTTTGGTGAGCTCTCTGTCATCGACAATGTGCGAACGGCACTGTCTGTATCCGATGACCCAGGCATCATGCATGCTTTTTTACGGACATCGAAGTGGGAGCAGCGTGAGCGATCAACGACAGCAGAAGCAGAGCGTTTGCTCGAGCTGCTAGACCTCTCCGATGTCGCCCAAGAGCAATCAAACAGCCTTCCATATGGCCGGCAGCGTCGCCTCGAGATTGCACGTGCCCTAGCAACCCGTCCAAAGCTCCTGCTCCTTGATGAGCCTGCAGCGGGTATGAACCCACAGGAGTCTGCTGACCTAATGCACCTTATTCGTCGCTTACGGGATGAGTTTGGCGTAACGATTCTACTAATCGAGCATGACATGAATGTCGTGATGCAGGTTTGCGAAAAAATTACTGTTCTTGTTTATGGGCAGCCAATTGCGTACGGAACTCCAGCTGAGATTCAGGCGAATCCCAAAGTTATTGAGGCATACCTAGGAACGACATCGGAGGATGCAGTATGAGCACAGCCCTTAATCTAGAAAACCTGGATGTCTCCTACGGCGCGATTCAAGCATTACGTGGCGTGACGGTTACGGTAAATCAAGGCGAGATCGTTACGTTAATTGGAGCCAATGGTGCTGGAAAGAGCACTCTTTTGCGAGCAGCATCCGGGATGGTCCGTGCAAAGTCAGGACGTGTAGAGTTCCTCGGAGAGGATATAACTCGCCAGTCAATCGCATCGATTGTCAGCCGGGGCTTGATTCACTGTCCGGAGGGACGCCGGATATTTGCGAATATGACCGTCAAGGAAAACCTTGAGCTAGGTGCATACCTTCGTAACGACAAACAGGGCATCGCAGATGATTACGAGCGTGCGCTGAACTACTTCCCTCGCTTGCGTGAGCGCTTGGCACAGAGTGCGGGAACCCTGTCAGGCGGTGAACAACAGATGCTCGCCATTGGCAGATCATTGATGAGCCGTCCAAAGCTATTGATGTTGGATGAGCCATCACTTGGCTTGGCACCCCTGTTAGTGCAGGAGATATTCAGGATTATCGTAACCATCAATGCTGAAAGTGGAACAAGCATTTTGCTCGTTGAACAAAACGCAAACCAGGCACTCGCAGTGGCACATCGCGCTTATGTTCTTGAAACAGGCACGATTACGCTGTCCGGGGATGCTGCAGAGCTGAAGTCGAACCCTGATGTCCAAAAAGCATATCTGGGCCACGGATAAGCGAGTTTCTTGATCCGGTTGGGGTCTGTGTCATCCTAGTGGGTTGACATTTTGTTACAAGTGTGCAATGATTCCAAACTAATGTTGCTCCGGCATCAGCAGTACTCGATTCGATAAAACGAAATCGAGGTGAAATGATTCTGTATCGGGTCCGTTTGGGCTCACAAGGATATATCCATGCAAAATACCCGCAAGCAGTCAGCTTTTACACTGATTGAACTTCTTGTCGTAATCGCCATCATCGCGATTCTCGCAGCAATTTTGTTCCCAGTGTTTGCTCAGGCACGTGAAAAGGCCCGCGGCATTTCCTGTGTCAGCAACGCAAAGCAAATTGGCACGGCTGTCATGATGTATGCACAAGACTACGATGAAACCATCATTCCATGGTTTACCCGTTCCGGACTTGCACGTACATCGCAACGTGCTGACCTGAACTCCTGGGTCATCAACCTTCAGCCTTACATCAAGAACGGTGCACCAAAGGTTCTTGCAACAACCGCTCTGGACTTCCAGAATGTTGAAGCACAGGGTATGTTCAAGTGCCCATCGTTCAACGCAACCACATTCCGTGCTGCTGCGAACCAACCAGATTGTGATGGACCTGGAGCACTGGATGCATGGATTCCAGCGCGTCTTTACCATGCAAACTACGGTATTGGCTTCGGAGCAATCTTCGGATCCTGCACCCAGGCTGACCCATATTCGGCCTTCGGTGGATCCACCGAAGGCAGGATCATGTCCCTCGCAGCAGTTCAGCGCCCAGCTGAGACCGTGGAAGTCACCGATGGCTTTACCGGTATCATCCAGTCTGGTGGCTTCGGCACAACCATGGGTTGTGAAGCAGCTAACAGCCACACCGGTGGTGGAACCCACATCTTCCTCGATGGCCATGCTAAGTGGATTGCACGTAACTCTGAGCGCTACATCCAACAGGGCGCCGATGGTTGCTGGTTCAAGACCTACTACACCGCAGACCGCTAGTTAGGTGTTAGAATTGCACGGTGGTCACGACTTTTTGTGACCACCGTGTTTTCGTTAAGGGGACGTAATGTTAGCATCACTCAATAAGGGGCAGAAAATCACTTTAGGTGCCGCGCTCGTTGTCGTAATTGGCGGCATTGTCGTGGTTACTGTTTTGATGAAGCCTGAAGAGCAAAAGCCTAAAACGGGTGTCGTCTACTACGAAGGCGCGATGATGAACAAGTCGCGAACCATGCTGGTAGATGCAAAAGGCAACATCATCAAGAAACTTGACCCTAACCGCCCAGACAAAGATGGCACCGCGGTTAACCCAGGCAATACAAATCCAAGCACGTCTGCGGAAGAAAAAGTTTCAAACTAATCAGACTAGTTTTTGAGGTAATGACTATGAATTCAACGATCAAACGCCTGATAGCAGTAGCACTCATCGCCACATTCGCAGGGGTATTTGCAGCATCCTGTGGCAAGCAGGAAGAAACGAAGCCTAAGAGCGGAAGCTATTACGAAGGTCCAATGAAGCCAAAGGGCGCACCAGGATCTGGCAGCTAAGCTGCTACGAATCAAACCGAACCTGAGATTGAAGCACTAAGCTTCAACCTCAGGTTTTTCTGTTTCTGTGAGCCAAAATGGTGTCTCCTTTGGAGTGACATCAAATGGCGACAGCTCGACAAAAAGCGCATCCGGAAGATCAACCGTTAGCTGAACACCTTTCTCAACATATTCCAGGCCATGAACGATTCCATGTGCGTGGCATTTTGCGAGAAGATCCGAGCGGTCATATGGTAACAATACCGTCAGAGTCCGCACTAGGGACTTTAGAACATCCGCAATGGCTGCCATCAGAGAGTCCATGCCATCACCTGTTCTTGCAGAAATAGAACAGGAATTCGGAATGGTCGTCATCAGGTGATCTAACGCCTGTAAATCCTCTAAGGCATCCCGTTTGTTGAAGACGGTAATGATGGGCTTATTTGCAGCACCTAAGTTTTCAAGCGTCTCTAGCACCGTATCTCGGTGCCTGTCTGCTTCATCACTGCTCGCATCTACGACATGCAGCAACATGTCTGCATCGTTCACTTCCTCTAACGTAGCACGGAATGCGGCAACCAGATCATGCGGTAGGTTTCGGATGAAACCAACCGTATCGGTCAGCAAGATTCCACGACCATCAGGGAGATTGACGCGCCGAGTAGTCGGATCGAGCGTGGAAAACAGCATTTTGTCAGCAAGCACTGCTGCATCGGAGAGTTTGTTTAGTATGGTTGACTTACCGGCGGAGGTATATCCAACAAGGGTTGCGGTTGGAAACGGCAAGTCTTTTCGTCCCTTGCGCTGGAGTCTACGCTTTTTCTTGACATCTTCAAGCTCACGCTGAAGCTCTAGAATGCGCTCTCGCACTTTGCGGCGATCAAGCTCGAGTTTTGTTTCTCCCCCGCCACCTCGCACACCAATACCGCCCTGCTGACGCTCAAATTTCGTGTACAGCATACTCAGGCGCGGCAGAAGGTAGGACATCTGTGCAAGCTCAACTTGCAGTTTTCCTTCACGAGTACGTGCACGCTGTGCAAAGATATCGAGAATAAGCTGAGTTCGGTCAATCACGCGACACTTGAGCGCTTCGCCAAGGTTGCGCTGTTGCGTTGGTGTCAATTCGTTGTCGAAAACGACGATACCCGGGCTATGGACTGCCACCTCATCAACGATTTCCTGCACCTTACCCTGCCCAACCAGCGTAGCAGGGTCGAGACGCCGCTTACGCTGGGCGAGCGTGGAAACGACGGTTATTCCGGCCGTGTTTGCCAGCTCCTCGAGCTCCAGGAGACGGACATCAATCGAATCGATATGCTCATCTGTTTCCACAGCTACCAGCATTCCGAAAATTTCTACTTTAGTCAGATGACCGCGTTCGTTCAAGCTCGTTTATACCTTTTTCCAAATTCTACCGTTTGACGGATGCACACATTGACATCAAGTAGCAGGTGTGCTAATCTTGCCGATGTGTGATCTCCTTTTCTCTCCACGATTGTGGAAGCGGCACTGCAATCGTAGTGCCGTCTTTTTTTGCCTAAAGCTAGAGACCTACGCTTAAGACAAGCACCTCCACGCTAAGTCCAGAAGCAACAAGTGCATCGCTCGCAGCCTTGATCGTTGCGCCGGTCGTCGCGATGTCATCCACGAGTAGGCACTTCCTTTTTGATGAACGCCCAAGTAAGTGCTCATTAACTGTAAAAACATTGGACTCGTACCGACTACTTCGTTCCTCCATCGTCAATGACTGCTGTGGCTTTGACCCTGTTCGTGTAAATGCTCTCGGATGCGCAAGTGGGCGCTGACTTATCTTGGAAACCTCTCTTGCGATAACCCGTGCAGGATTGTATCCGCGCTTCCAAGTTCGCCATGGGTCCCCCGGCATAGGAATCACTACGTCGATTGCATCTAGCCATTCATTGCCTGACAAATGCCCTGCGACCGCGGATGCGAAACGAGTAAGCCTCCAAGGCTGATCCTCATACTTTGCACGGTGCATGATGTCTTTTACAATGCCGGAGTACTGTGTCAATGCACGGAGTCCGCTAAAGCACCGGATGTCATGTGTTTCGGATGGCTGCACGAGAGTCAATTGTGATGTGCATGCAGGACATATCCAAGTTTGATCCCAAACGTCACAGTGGGAACACTGACATGGAAAGAAAAAATCCGCCAATGTATCCACCGTAATATGCATCCCTTACTCCAATCGTGAAAACCTATCTTGCAGACCTGAATCACTTATCATCGCTTCCGCAAACTGGACACGGGCACGGATTTCCCGGTTGTCTGGAAGCCAGCGTAGGACCTTGCGGTATCCAAACAGCGCACCTGAAAAATCCTTTACGTCGTAGCGAATATTTGCATCCTGCAACGTTCGCTCAAGATTTACCTTGACATGCAGCTCGTGGATGGCACCGCCAACAATTCCAGAATGACTTGCTTGAACCGCTAGCTGTGATGCCCGATCAAGGTTTCCACCATTAATCGCCGCCGACATTTCTTGATACACGCGCGCGCTGACGGTGTCCCTAAACTCTCCGAGCACATCAGCAACATCCTGACCCAAAATTATGTGCACAGTTACAGCATGAATACTGGCTAGTAGATCAAGTTGTTCCGCAACAGTAGCTGATGGAGAAATAACAGTCTGGTGAATCAAAGATGTCGTTGCAACGCTGATTGCTTTCGTAAAGATTTCCGGGAGAATAATCTTGATCGGTTGTCCGCTGATTTGTATAAGGACGTCTACAAGCTGATGAACCGTAAGGTTATCGAGAGCAGCTTCTAAATCTTGAGCAACAATTTGTGCGATGTCAGTAAACCCGGATGTCTGGTTCCTAACCCACTTACCGCAAAATCCCAGAAGTGCACCGGAAATGTCTCCAGAACTGAGCTGTTTACGGAAACCATCCAGGGCATCCTGCTCGGAGAAAGCAGACTTGATAACAGAGTCAACTTCGAACCGATAAATGGCTCCATCGCGTGTACTGACCGCAAGATAGGACCCACAGGGTGAAAGTGCAACGCCCGATGGGCACCCAGCATCAATGAGCAGTTCCCAATCATCGACACCCTGTACGTTGCCACTAAAAACAATTTTGCCGGACTTTGCATCCACCACGGTAGGAATTGCAACCACATCACCGCCAGGCAACACAGCGATTCCGCATGGATCACCGTCGACATTTGTAACGAGCTTATATTCACCAGAGCTATCAGTGACCTTCGTCTTCACCTGATTGTCGAGCATATCCC
>JAURHZ010000249.1 GCA_030833025.1 Armatimonadota bacterium | reverse complement strand
CAATCCGGTTATTGGCTTCCTGAAGCTGCACGCGTAACGTCTCGAGCTGGGTCTCAAGACCGGCGATGCGCCCCTTGAGCCCAGTCTCGCTATTGGTAAGCGCATCCCTTTGCGCATTTAGCGTCGCAAGCTGTGTCTGCTGGGAATCCCGAACGGCACTCACTTCGGCGATGCGCTGCTCCTTGCTCGAAATGTCAGATTGCAGCGATGCTTCCCGTTTTTTGGCATTTTCGAGGTCGGCTTTCGCTGTAGCCACATCCGCGGATGCCTGATTTACACCCGCTTGGGCGGCAGAAATACGCTCATCCAGCAGCTGCTTTTCCTTTTGAACACTTGCCAACTGGTCCTGAAGAGGCTTGAGCGCTGCTTCTGCGGCAATCTTCGCTGTGCGCTCATTAGCGATACGACTATTCAGAAAGATAACCGCTACTCCGACACCGAAAACCATTCCGCCTGCGGCCGCAGCCATCACCGATGTGTCCATGTTTCAAATCTCCCGACCCGCGTACCATAGCAGGGCTTCTTTATTATCGGCAGGTTTGGGAAATCTACCCATTCCCCGTTTACCACCTATCTATGCATCGCCTAAAAGCGATCATGCGTGACAAGCGATTCCAACTTTTTTCGGGAGGTGCGAAAACGTGAGACGTATCTCTTCGTTGCACGCTTGGTAGACTGCGCCATGCGCACGCCTTGGATCATAGATGACCGTATTCCGCAGCAGTACCCAGCACCCGGGTTTGATGCCCCTGGGTTACGCTCCCTCTTCTACGATGGCCCGAATTTTAGAGCTAAGCCCTCCCGTGTCTTCGCGTGGATGGGAATTCCTGATGGCGCATCGAAAGAAAAACCTGTCCCCGGAATCGTGCTCATCCACGGCGGCGGCGGGTCGGCTTTCGCCCACTGGGTAAAAATGTGGGTGGATCGTGGCTATGCGGCGATCGCGATGGACACCTGCGGTCACACGCCTGACCACGGCGGAAAGCGGCGTGACCAGCACGCACTAGGCGGTCCCGCCGGCTGGGGGGCGTACGAGACAATTAATGAAAATCCTCAAGATCAGTGGACGTTTCATGCCATCGAATCGGTAATCCGCGCACATAACATCCTGAGGTCGCTCCCAAGTATCCGCCGGGATTGCATCGGTGTAACCGGCATCTCGTGGGGAGGCTTTCTAACGAGCATCGTGGCGGGGGTGGATAAGCGCTTCCGGTATGCAATGCCCGTATATGGCTGCGGATTTATCGGTGACTCGCCGGGCCTCGGGTTAGACAAAGCACCACAGAATATCCGCGACAAGTGGATGCAGCTTTGGGATCCATCTGTGTACCTCGCGAATGCCAAAATGCCGATGCTTTGGATGAATGGTGCGACGGATTTTGCGTTCACGCCCCAAATGTGGCAGCGGAGCCACGACCTGACACGCGGAGAGAAGACGCTGTCGTTTTTGCCATTTATGCCGCATGGCCATACGCAAGGCGAATTGCCAAAAGAGCTCCACCGCTACGCCGACTTCCATGCATTTAGGAAGCCGCGACTCGGACGCTGCGTATCATTTAAGGCAGAGAGCGACTTTCTGGATGCCCGATTTGTCGATGTCCACGCGCGTGCCCTGGTGACGCTAAGCTTTACGCAAGCCTCTCCGCTTCCATGGCCAAAGCGTACCTGGACAAACCTCGAGCTGGGTGAGCTACCGCGTGGCGGGCGCGTGCGTGCGCGTGTTCCAAGTGGCGGCATCGGGGCGTTTATCCACTGCCGCGAACCGGATGGCTGTGTGGTCAGCAGCCCGTGTGATGGGTTGGGGTAGTTATATAAATCTCCGTGATCCCCTTAACTTATCCATCCTTAACTAATGAAATCATCTTCAAAATTGTTCTAACCACATCCCCAAAATCCGATGGCAGATCACTATTAACACTTTTCCTTCGATAGACATCCCAACGACTTCGAACACCGTCATCCTGTTCTATCAACTGAATACGTTCTATTATTTGTTGCTCTGTCAGCTCACTTTTCCGGCGCCGCATCGTGGCCACCAAAGCTACCCGTATCTGTTCAGGGTCAAGGTCAACATGGTTCCAAAGATGTTGAAGGTCATAAAAATCCTTCATTCGACTATTTGCAATTCCAAGTGTTAGCAAGGCTTCAATTTTTTCAGATATTGATGTGTAGATTGAATAGCCTAACAAAGTTGCCGATGGAACATTATCAATGACAGTAGGAATCATGATTTCACTCGGACTGTGCACACAGGCATCACCAAAACCAATGTCAAGTTGTAGCCGTATCCTTGCGGAGCCGATACATGCGCTCACACGGACTCGAATGCCTCCATATTCCTTATGATCACGTATTTCATCAAGCGTAATGCTCGTCAAATCAAAGACAACTCCATCTTCGACACATGGAATCTGGAGTACTCCATGGATAGCATTCGCTACTGAAATGCCGTTACTGTCGTTCAGGCTCAAGAAGTCCAAATCCCGTGTAGTTCGATGTAGGTTACCGGTCCAGAACGGTACCATCGTCGCGCCCTTCAAGATGAACGATTCTCGGTAATCCGATTGAGCTAATCTGTACAAAAACCGACAGTTTACGTACCTCGTCAGAATCGAGTTATTCAACTCTCCTGTACGCTTTGACTCATTGTGTAAGCGAGCCAAGATGGATTTGGGAATGTCTGCCATCAGTCCATCAGCATTTGCATATACGGCTCCATCACTTTATAGACCCGGTTGATGTGGGCAAAGTGAGACAGTCCTGCCAAGGTAATACATCGCTGTTGCCATGCGTCCTTGAGAGCCTCTACCGCGACATCGATGCCGACTTTTGACCGATGTTTGAAACAGTCTGCGATGGTCTTCTCAATAGAATAAACGGCTACATTCACGCTTTCAATATCGTGAAGTTCGATACCCGTCGCGTAGAAATCCTCAGCTGCTGTCATCACTCTCATTGGTTGTGTGAACTTCGGGATTCGTGAACCTTGCGGAACCGTGATCCAGTGCTCCCGAGGCAGCTGGGTGCCGACTCCATGAAACGCCAACGCAGATATCAGGGACACAACAGCATTCGGGATGGCAAGTGACAAGATTGCAAGGTCATGCCACTCCGTAACCTCATGCTTTGCAGTCATGTAGACTCCAGGCGCCTCGCGTACCAGCTGCCCAGCGTGAACAAGTCGTGTCAACTGAACACGGTAATACCCCGCATCTTCGACATCGGCCGTCCGGAGAATCCCTTTTGCATCTACGAACTCTAGCAGTGATTGTTCCATTTCGAATATTATACATTGCATTTATATACATATCGAAACATATGAAGCAAACATCGGGGCATTTATCCACTGCCGCGAACCGGATGGCTGTGTGATCAGCAGCCCGTGTGGTGGGTTGGGGTAGGTGAGTTATCCGTCATTTATCTGCACTTTATCTGTCATTTATCTGCACATTTGATCGAACACACCGCGTGTAGAGCCGTCCGATTTGGACAATTTCATACGTTGGTTGACAACCTATGTATTCATTTGATGGAGATGTTCAAGCCACTTCCTACGAGATATCAAAAGCCAAGCCTGGGTATCCGTGCCATTCATAGACTCTGTGACACTTGGTGCCAGTCAGGCTTTCTTGAGGTGCACGATGCATCCCGCAAAAGCCGGGCGTATCGCCTAACGGCCCCCTATGAGTCCTTAGTCAAAAGCCTCCGGTAGTAGCCTCGACATCCCACCACAAAAAATCCCGGTGCCGGACATTCAAATCGAACGCCGGCCCGGGATTCGTACAATCATCCACTCACGGATGACTTACTTACATTTAGCCACGACGGAACTGGAAGTTCTCAAATGTCTCCTTCGAGCCATCCTTGAAAGTAATCGTTCCGCTTCCAAGCTCATCCCATACAATCGTCGCTGGCAGAACCGTGGTGTCGCTCCCCGTGACCGTGCCCGAACCGGATTGA
>JAURHZ010000248.1 GCA_030833025.1 Armatimonadota bacterium | reverse complement strand
TGGTCCAACCCGCCAGCCTGGCGTATACACCGTCATCTGGGATGGCAAAAACGATGCTGGCAAAGTCGTTGACCAGGGAGATTACAGTATCAACCTTGAGATTGCCCGTGAGCATGGAACTTACCAAATCATGCGTAAAGAAATGGCAATAACGACGAAGCCTGTCAAAGTGGATCTTCCTGGAAATACCGAAATCAAGAGTGCAACCTTTGAGCTCCGCAAAAAGCGCTAACAAAACCCAGCGCCCGCTCAACCTCCGGATCCACTCGGCGATACGGTGGGTCCACACCTACATCTCGCTTGTAACACTTCTGATTGTGCTCTTCTTCAGCATCACCGGATTGACCCTCAACCACGCCGAGTGGTCATCCGGTGGTGTGGTTGAAAAGCAAGTTACGGGCAGCATCAATGTCAAATGGCTGGACATCAACGCGCCGGACAAGCTGAGCATCGCCGAAAAGCTACGGCAGGACCACAGTCTGCACGGGCATGTGGATGAGCTGCGTATCGATGACCGTGAATGCACTGTCATGTTCAAGGCTCCGGGATATGCAGCGGATGCTTTCATCGATGTAAAAACGGGTCAGTACCAAATGACCATCGCGGAAGAAGGCAAGCTGGCGGTCATGAACGATCTCCATAAGGGGCGTCATTCCGGCAAGCTTTGGAGCGTTCTAATCGATGCATCCGCGATCCTGCTAACAATCATCTCCCTTAGCGGACTTGGCTTGCTTTTCTTCCTCAAGCGGATTCGCACGGGAGGGCTGATTGTCGTCGGGGCGGGAGCACTCTTGCTTATTGCAGCGGTCGCCACCACTCTCCGCTGACGCTTCGCATTTGATGGTCTGAAATGATAGAAGGGGCACATGCCCTCTTTTGTGATTCCAATATTATCGATATTCCCGTTGCTGAGTGCATCCGTTCCGCAGCAACCGATTCCGGTCCACGGAGTGATTGAAAACCCGAGGGAAACATTCGGTGATGTAGGTGCTTTTCTTCTGACAGGCCCGACAACCTTTGGCTGGCAAACAGCACGACTGTCGGCTGACATTGATTTGGATAAGTATCCGCTGGTGATCGACACCGGTGGTGGGAATGAAACAATTCTTTCGGGTCGTATCACTGGCTCGGGCACATTTGAGTGGCGCTCTGGCGGTGTCCCGCAGGTCGCCCCTAGCATCCTCCGAGGTGACAGGGCCAACACTTTCTCTGGAACATTCACTCTGAGCAAAGGCGTGCTTGATATTGAGCTACCTGATGGCCAAAATGCCTTCGCGGGTCCCCTCGTAATCGGGGGTCGCGATCGCGCCATCGTAAACCTCCATGCGAATGAAACGCTCCCAGATACACAAACCATCACCTTCACCGGCCCCAAAGACACGGGAATTGCCCTCAATGGAAGCACGGAAACCATCGCTGGATGCACTGTGCATAATCATGCATCCATCGACTTTTCAGGAGCTAGCACGCTAAAGCTGACATCAGGAAAGCCCATCGAGATTACACGTGGGGCCACGCTTAGCATCGTCAACTTCAATCCGGATGTTTCACGCTTCGCAGTCACAGATGTCCCCGATAGCGAAACGCTCGGAAGAATCGGCTTTCTCAACCCCACCGGCCTCCCCCGTGGTCTGTACAGCGCATCAGTCAAAGCGCCAGGCTTTATCACCCCGGGAGCGATCGTCACACCTGCAAACGTTCCCTTCCCACTTACTGAGCAGGCGACTACGGCACGCGAAAAGGTCTACAACATCCGCGGCCTCGATGACATCACAGGCCCAAAATCCCCTCTGCGACCAGGTACCACCATCGCATTCTTTGGTGACTCCCTCACTTGGCTCGGTGGCTACATCGGTGAATTAGAGCGCGCTCTTGCCAATGACCAGACCACATCGCGCATCGGGACACGCCTCATCAACCGAGGCATTAATGGCGGCGGTGTGCGCCAGGTGGTTGCCGGTAGCCCGGATGCCGCCTACCCAGGAAGCAGTGCACAGAAGCCCTTTGCCGCGCTGATCAAGGATGACAACGTAACGCTTGCGGTCGTGATGATTGGTATCAACGATGTCTGGTGGCGAAAGACGAGCGAAGCGGAATTCCGGGCTGATCTGGAGCTGCTGGCAACATCAGCCAAGGAGCAGGGTGTTCGCTTGGTGTTTTGCACGATGCTTGGGCGCGGGGAGCTGCCGGGTGGTGCAAACCCCGATGACGCTAAAATTGATGCGTACTCAGGGATCATCCGGGATGTTGCAGCGAAGGCACACGGCACGCTCGTGGATATCCGTTCGGCGGCGCAAGCGTGGTGGATGAATACAAATGCCGCACTACGGCCAGATGGCACTCTTGCCAGTAAGCCACAGGACATTCTCACCTACGATGGCGTTCACCCAAATGCCAAGGGTAACCAGCTGATTGCATCCCAGATTGCCGCAGGGATTGCAAAAGCGCTTCGTTCACGCTAACTGCATCCCTGCCCTAAGAGTGCACGACAAGCCAACGTTTATTTCTCCGGATATAGGTAGAGTAACTTAACAGTTTTGTTACGGGAGGTTTCCCCCAGTGGATTGGACATATTGGTATGTTTTTCCATATGCGGTGTTTGTCGCGATTACCGCAAATGCATCCGGCTTTAGCGGTGCAGTGCTCTTCCAGCCATTTTTCAATTTCATCTTGGGACTTCCGATTGGCCAGAGTGTGGCGACGGGTATTGCGACCGAAACGATTGGGATGAGCTCGGGTGCGAGCCGTTACTTCCTGATGAAGCAGATTGACCGTAAGGCTGCCTTTATGATGCTGCCGGCGGTCCTCGTTGGCATCGTGGTTGGCATTTACATTTTCGTCAACATCCCGAAGGACTGGTTACGCTTGATCGTCGGTGTCGTGGTGGGCACGCTTGCCGCAATTCAGCTCTGGCGATCAGCAAAGAAGATATTTGGTATCCAAGAGGTCTCAGATTACATCGAGCTTAGGAAGTGGATGTGGCTGAGTGCCATCGCAGGTGCCAGCAGTGCGTGTACGGCTACAGGTGTTGCGGAGATGCATCAGCCCCTTTTCGAAGAAAAGGGCAAGCTCGCCACAAAGAAGGCAAATGCTACGGCGGTGTTTATCGAGGCTCTCGCTGATATCACGATTACGCTGTTCAACCTGTTTGTCCTCAAGAACATCCGGTTTGACATTTTGATCTTTAGCGCGACGGGTGTCTTGATCGGTGGCCAGATAGGTGCGCTAGTATCGAGTCGCTTGCCAAATCGTTTGCTGAAAACGGTCTTTGGAATCGCGGTGTTGTTTATTGGGATTGTGTATATCTTTACGGCGAGCAAGAAGCTGTTCTTCTAGAAAAGACATCACTGCTGATTGGTAAATGCGACATCCCCGGAGAGTTATCTCTTCCGGGGATGTTTCATTTTTTGATAGATGCGTGTGTGGAACCCTACAGCACACCGCGCTCCCAAGGGCCCCAAATAGCGCAAGTTACGCCAGGCATTTGCAAATTCACAAACATCGTCTGACCAACTGGGGAGTAACAAACACCCGCAAACTCCGACTCTTCCTGCCCAGAATAAATGTTCTTGGCAAAGTCGAAGATACGACCATCAGGGGTTAGACCTCTAATGTGACATTCACTGCCATAAGTATCTTCGCAGACTGCGATACCACCTCGGCGGCTTACCGTCAGATTGTCCGGCGACCAAAGCACCTTTTTGTCCCGAGACTCGAAGAGGAGGATGAGGGTCCCACCCGTCTCCGATGGGATATAGCGCCATACTTGACCAAGGCCTGCATCCCCGCCCGTTGTCGCTGACATATAAACAGAGCCATTGCCGAACCAAGCACCTTCAAGACGTCCAAACGTAGCAGCGCCCTTTGCTTTTCCGCTCTCGTAAACAGCGAGGTCATTGGTTGCAGCGGAAACCGGATCAGGATCATCAATGGAGACCCACTTGCACGCAAGGGCATCCCCTA
>JAURHZ010000247.1 GCA_030833025.1 Armatimonadota bacterium | reverse complement strand
GCAGCAGCAACGCCCAGCCAGGCGTTTGCCTCATCGATGGCACCGAGGAGCTCGATTCTCGCATCGGACTTTGCGACCCGCTGTCCATCGAAGAGGTCTGTCTCGCCCGAATCGCCAGTTTTCGTGTAAATACGCATGTAAAACTCTATCCAAAGCAATGGGTTGGTTGCAAGCGTGACAGAACTGAACAGGATTCAGCCGGTGTCGTCTACATACGTAGCCAGAGCCTGCTTACTGGTACACTGACAGGGTTATAACCATTTTCCGGGAACATTTATGAAACCAGCGACCATTGTCTTCACGTTATCTTCAATCCTGATGGCAGGAGGCGTGCATGCCCAGTTGCCAGTACCAGCCCCTATTCAGCTTTCCGAACCACTGACGCTTCAGAAGGCGGTCAAGATCGCGATTAGCCGTGCGCCATCTCTTGGAGCCGCCACGGCAACCCGCCAGGCTAGTGAAGCTAGGCTGAAGCAGACACAATCAGCTTACCAGCCACGCGTGACGCCTACATATACCTTTCAGCAGCTAGACTCGACTGGAATCGTCAATCAGATTCTCCCCGGTGGAATCGTGCAGCCGATTCAGCAATCACGCTCGGTAACCACCCGCCAAGAAGACCTGTCCTTGTCCCTTCGCCTCTTCGATTCCGGTTCGCGTGACATGAATGCACGCCAAGGTCGTCAGTCACTCATTAGCAGTGAGCTGGCCGAGGCGAATATCCGCCAAACAGTCATCGGAAATGTGGCTGATACGTTCTATGCTGCTTTGCGCACGCAGGCATTGGTAGATGTCTCCCGCTCGCAGGTGGAACGTGCCAAGAACACACTGGACTTGGTCACAGCTCAAATCGAAGCCGGCGTTGCCGCTAAGAAGGATGATCTTCAACCACGAGCCGATTATCTGAACGCTCAGGTCACTCTGTTGCAAGCCGAAAACAACGCACAGGTCGCCCTTACGCAACTACGTACGGCGATGGGTATCATCGAGAACATCCCTCTCGAGCTGTCTAAAGTGGACATGCCAGCTACCGATCGCAAGCTTACAGCTGAGGTGCCTGTACAACAGGGACTGACCACTCCATCGGTTATCGCTCAGATTGTCAAAAAGGCCTTCGAAGTCCGCCCTGACATCAAGCAGGCCGAAATGACCGCTGACATCGCGGCCACAGGTGTACGCATCGCCAAGATCAACGCAGGAGTTAACGTCACCGCCGATGTCGCAGCGCGCTATCAGTTTGATGCTGCAAATGATCCATTGCGGTCGATTGGTAACAACCAACAAGTTACACTCGCGGCGACATACCCACTCTTTGATGGCGGAAATGTACGTAATGGAGTGCGAGCTGCGGAAGCACAACAGCGCTCGCAGGAGTATAACGTCCAATCACAGCGGCAAAACGTAGCCTTGGAAGTAGAACAGGCCATAAGGAACCTCGAACAGGCCCGTCTCAGCCTCCCGGCAACCCAAGCAGCACTTGAAGCTGCACAAAATGCCTACGACAAAGCAGTTGAGAGCAAAAAGGAAGGTCTCGGCTCCGTCGTCGAAATCATCACCGCACAAACTGCACTCGTACAGTCACAAACCAATGCAGTACAGGCTATCTTTAACTACTATTCGGCAGATGCGCGACTGGCACGGGTTCTTGGACAATCTGAGCGTATTGCACAATAAACCGCTTGGATGAACCGAATACGTGAACTCATCACCAAAATCCAAACCTTCGCTCTTTTCGCTTGACCTTCGTTCACTGGCTGCAACACGGATTGCAGCCGGTGTTTACTTACTTTGCGATGTCGTTCAGCGCATGGGCGATGCGTCAGCACACTACTCAGATGCCGGAGTCTTTCCGCTGTCTGCGCTCCGTGAATGGTGGGATGGCCGCCTTTGGTGGATGCTCACCGTACATTCCCTTGACTCGGGTACGGCCTGGCCACTCTTCGTGTTTGGCATCCAGCTAATCTTTGCGGTCCTCATGATTATCGGGTTTCAATCCCGATTTGCAGTCACAGTTTCGTGGCTCCTCCTCATATCCGTTCAAAATCGCAACCCGATTATTCTGCACGGTGGCGATCAAATGCTGCGGGCTACGATGTTCTGGTTGATGTTCTTACCTGTCGGAGCAAGATGGTCACTGGATGGCTCAAATGCCCTTCGACGGGCCTATGGACAACCGGTCCAAGAGTCGTTGACGTCTATTGCATCAGCCGGACTCCTCCTGCAGACCACAATTGTGTACTTGTCAACAGCCTTTCTCAAGCACTCTAAGGAGTGGTGGTCAGAAGGCTCAGCGATGTACTACGCGCTCAATATTGAGCAGTTCAGACTACCGCTTGGCGGCTTAGCCAAGAACTTGCCACCAGTTTTTCTCCGCATCTCCACATGGATGACACTGGTTTTTGAAATTGTGGCTCCGCTCGTTGTGTTCTCACAGAGGCCGCTCGTCCGTACACTTACTATTGGCGCCGCATTCACCTTTCACTTAATATTCGTAGCCCTGCTTATGGATGTTGGGCCAATCAGTATCGCCAGTTGTATTCTCTGGCTTCCGTTCATTCACGGCAGCGTCTGGGACGTCCTGGCAACGCATACTGCAATCCAACCAATACGAAAGGTGTGGTCAGCTTTGATCGCACCGGTCAGTACGTGGAGAGGCAAGCGTATAGCCCGCTGGGTAAAGCTTGAAAAGCCCATTCCAATCGTCCAGACGTCGATTGTCGCCCAGGTGATGGCTGCGCTATCGCTTCTCTACATCCTGCACTGGAATGCCTACAATCTCAATCCATCACTCAAGCAGCTCTTTACACCCGTGGCAAACACGCTGCGGCTTGATCAGTATTGGGGGATGTTTGCTCCGAAGCCGATGCAAGATGATGGCTGGTTCTCGTTGGCTGCTCTACTTGATGATGGTAGCCGTGTTGACTTGTTTCAGGATGGCCGTACGCATACATTCGAGCGTCCCGCAGATGTCGTTCATATGCATAAAACTGCACGCTGGGCCAAATACTGGATGAATCTTTGGATGGAAAAGCATGGACGCTACCGCAAGTACGGTGTTGCCTACATGCGTGCGCAATTCCAGGCAAAGCACCCTGAGCGAGAGATCAAACAGCTGAGCCTCTACTATCACCTCGATGTCATCCCGGCCCCAGGACAGCGCAGGGCTCCAGTCCAACCAACACTGATCTGGACCGAGACCTATGTCAATGCATCAGCGCCACCACTGACGCCCGCAGATGAATAATATTTGACAGGGATCGAGTCAAGCGTCGCGAAAACGGTTTGGATTCCCAAATGAGACGACTTAGTGAATGACCTCTGGATAGGTAATCGCAGTGATTCCCGTTGCTAGTCCAGTCGATTCATCACATTCGATGATAGCCGCATGCACTTCGGCCGGTCCATCGGCTAGTGGAACCGGAGGCCCGAACCCGGACTTCAATCGTTGAACGGATTCGGACGGACTTTGCCCAAGGATAGAATCGCGGACACCACACATCCCAACATCAGTGAGAAATGCCGTACCCGCTGGTAACAAACGGGCATCTGATGTCTGAACATGCGTGTGTGTGCCGATCACAGCCGTTACACGGCCATCAAGGTACCAAGCAAGCGCTGCTTTTTCACTTGTCGCTTCACCGTGCATATCCACAATGGTCACGGCAGCCTTTGCCCGGATACCTTCAATGGCTCGGTATGTCGCCGTGAATGGGCAGTCAGCTGGTGACATATGCACGCGTCCGATGGTATTGATCACACCAACAACGACTCCTGACTTTGCACGGTAGAGACCATAGCCGCGCCCAGGTACACCATTGGCAAAATTTACCGGTCGTAAGACCCGTTGTTCCTGATCAAACCATTCGTAACTTGCCTCACGTGCAAATGCATGATTTCCAAGGGTCACGACATCAACACCAGCGGCCAACAGCTCGTCCTGAATGGGGCCTGTGATTCCACGACCGGCTGCTGC
>JAURHZ010000246.1 GCA_030833025.1 Armatimonadota bacterium | reverse complement strand
TGGCGCATGGCTTGTGTAGCGACATCGTGTCTGCGACCTGCCTCGCAGCGACTGTACCGGTTGTCGTCAGCCCGGCGATGAACACGCAAATGTGGGAGCATCCTGCGACGCAAGCTAACGTCGCCTTACTGAGGCAACGTGGAGTTCAGTTCATCCCAACCCGTCAAGGGCAGCTGGCTTGTCGTGCGGTCGGGGATGGCAAAATCGCTGAAACAGAAGACATCCTTTCATTCCTGAACGCATTGTTTGCAGTCCAACAGGACCGGCCCCTCAAGGGTAAGCACGTGCTGATCACCGCTGGTGGAACCCGCGAGCCTATCGATGCAGTTCGCTACATCGGGAATGCAAGCTCCGGGAAAATGGGTGCCGCACTGGCGCAAGCAACGCTTAGTCTTGGTGCGACGGTCACGGTGATTTGTGGGCCCGGCGTCGTGCAAATGCCAGTGGCTGCCACCCGTGTCGATATCACGACCACGCAGGACCTTCTTGACAAAGCTCTGCCACTTGCAGGCAGTGCGGACATGGTTGTGATGGCGGCAGCGCCAGCCGATTACCGCGTTGCTCATCCAGCTTCTGGAAAGCACAAAAAGAGTGATGGTCCGCCGGTACTGGAGCTGGTGGAAAACGCGGATGTTCTTATGCAAATCGTTGCATCACGCCGGCCAGAGCAGCTCATTGTTGGGTTCGCCGCGGAGGCAGGGGACCCGGCTCCCGAAGCCATTCGTAAATGCGCGTCCAAAGGTTGTGACTTTGTTGTGGGAAACAATATTGCGACCGAGCATGGCGCATTTGGCTCAGAGACCACTGAGCTGGTGCTCTGTAGTTCGCACGGACTAGTTAAGCACTTCGCCCCCGCAACAAAGACCAATGTCGCTGAGCATTTGATGAAAACCTTGGTTAGTGCACTATTCGAGCGGCAGAACTTGTCCGTCTAAGCTCGCAAGCAGGTGATGTTGTCGATCAGGCGCACTCCATCGAGGCGAGCCGCTCCAAGGACGGTCAGTTCGGTGGTCTCAGAGGTAACCGCTTGAAATGTGGCCGCATCCCGAACGGCGATATAGTCCACCGCCCAACCATGCCTCTCAAGGACTGTGGTCGTCTTGGCTTCTGAGTCATGGGGTGAAACGCCATCCAATACCAGCTGCAACGTATCCTGCAGCCCAATATTGAGCTGGCTTGCCTGGACTTTTGCTTCCGGTGTCAAGTAGCGATTCCGGCTGCTGAGCGCAAGGCCACTCGCCTCACGGCATGTTGGAACAGCTTCTAGATAAAGCGGCATATTGAAGTCACGAATCATCTGCTCGATAACCCGCAGCTGCTGCAGATCTTTGTTGCCAAAGGCCACCACGGATGGCTGGACAACTTGAAAGAGCTTTAGACAGACTGTTGCAACGCCATCAAAGTGCCCGGGGCGAAAATCACCCTCGAGGCCATTTGCCATACTTCCTGCGATGACCTTGGTGGTTGCGCCTAATGGGTACATCTCATCGACACTTGGCACAAAGACCGCAGAACAGCCATTGGCCTCAAGGAGTTTAAGGTCATCCTCCAGAGTGCGTGGATATTTCGCAAAGTCATCCGTGGGGGCAAACTGTGTCGGGTTTACAAAAATGCTGACGACCGAGTGGTCTGAGTTAATCTGTGCAGATTTTAGACAGGCGATATGTCCGTCGTGCAGATTTCCCATGGTGGGTGCAAACCCGACTGTGCCACTCACTTCCTCGCGCCACGCACGAAATGCTGCGATTGTGTGGAAGAGCGTCATGCATACCACTCGTTTTCTGCTGGAAATGTAGCTCCTCTAACTGCATCCACATAGGCTGCGATTGCCTCCTGTGCAGTGTCCGTCCAAGCCGCGAAGTTACGGGTGAATTTAGGTGGTTTGGCCGTCCAGCCAAGGATGTCGTGGAGGACCATCACCTGCCCGTGGACATCCAGGCCAGCGCCGATTCCGATCACTGGAATCGTGCTGGTTTGTCCGAGGAGGGTTCCAACGGCAGCCGGCACACACTCGAGCACAACCATCGATGCACCAGCATCCGTGATTGCGGTCAAGTCATTCTTTAGCTGCTCAATGGCTGCATCCGTGCGGCCCTGAACGCGAAAGCCCCCAAATGCGTGTACCGACTGTGGTGTCATCCCGATATGACCAACCACGGGAACGCCACGCTCGACCAAAAAACGAATCGTGGGTGCCATCGTAGCACCCCCTTCGAGCTTCACCGCATGCGCACCGGCTTGCATTAATGTGGCCGCTGCGCGCATCGCATCCTCAGGCGATGCCTGGTAACTCCCAAAAGGCATGTCCCCTAAAATGACGGAGTCGACATTGCCGCGGGCCACACATGCGGTGTGATACGCCATTTGCTCGACCGTCACGCGCAATGTGTCCGTGTGCCCCTGTATAACCATTCCCAGCGAGTCACCAACCAGCAAGATATCGACACCCGCCTTCGATGCATACCCGGCGAACATCGCGTCATACGCAGTGAGCATCACGACGCGTTGCCCGTGCATCGCCGTGGCTGCAAGCTTCGTTAGGCTTTTCATACGAGTGGTTTTTCTGGATGTTCCAACCCTAAGGGACCCCCGCCGACTAACCAGGCATCGAATGCATTGTCATCATTCACCAAAATAAACTTTGGAGAAATGGTTTCATCTGTGAGGACAAATGCAGCCACGATGACTTTGTCACCCTTATGGATCAAATGGGCTCCGGCGCCGTTAACGATGACATCCCGGCACCCGGCCTCCCCGCGAATCGCGTAGGTTTCGAGTCGTTTTCCATTGGTGATATCCCAGACGGCCACTTGCTGACCTTCCACGATGTCGATGAGGTCCATAAGATCCGGCGGGAGGAGGATGCTTCCGATGTAGTCTACATTTGCGCCCGTTACCGTTGCGCGGTGGATTTTTGCTGAACAAATAGTACGAAGGGTCATTGGGACGCAATTCTACGGTTTGCGTGTGTGGCAAAACGTTAACAAACTTGACGGGAAAGAGTAACTTTAGGCGCCTATCTTCGCAGCAATATCGCCAAGGTCAGGGCGTAGCAATGCAATTTCATCCACAGATGAAACCAACGCTATCTGTTCCTCGGCGGCCGCGAGTGCAACGCGTGCATCATCCAGATTTCCGAGCACCCAGTTTGCCCGTGCAATCGCTTCGTACGCATAGCCAATGTAGAACGGAAGTCCAGTTTCGTTAGCGGACACAAGACAAAGATTGCCGTAGTCAAGCGCCATCGCCCCATTACCCGCAAGCGCGTGGACACGACTAAGTTGCCAGTCAGCGATAGAGCGGTTTTGAGGCGTTGCGTCATCCCGATGACGCCAGTGCCAGCTGCTTGCATGCGCTGCATCCAACATTTGTCGGACATCTTCATCGGTACGTGTTTTCATGTCGATGAAATCCCACGCATGGTTAAACGCCGCTGCCGCAAACTTTTTATGGCCAAGGGTGACATCGAAGTCCGCTTCTGTACTCACTTTTGTTTCGTCCTTTGCTTAGGTGCGGAGGTTGATACGGGCGCTGCGACCCAAGATGTTCCTGCGTTTGCATCAGTGGTGGAAATCAGCTGCAAAACCCCCTTAAACCCAACCGCTACAAGCCATTTGCCATCTGGGCTTGCCGCAAGTCCGTAAACCCAATCTGCCTGTTTTGCCACTTCCTGCGATTTTTCATCGGATGTCAGGCTTACTCGGCGGACGCTACCGCTCTCACCGGCGATGTAAGCTGTCGTACCAACGATAGCCATCGCAAACACATCCCCCGTGAGACCATGCTGTGCATACCGCGTATGGCCCTGTGTAAAGAACCGTGTTTCCATGTCACCAGCATCCCCGGTCTCCGACTTTGCCTTCTCTGGATTCCAAGTCTGGACCCACTCGCCACCTCCGACAGTGACAAAACCCGCTGTGCCATCCGGGGCGATCGCAAAAACTGGTGCCTGACCACGGTAGCGGCCATTGTTACGGTTATGCCCGTTA